>CAUUIG010000013.1:0-22879 GCA_963545095.1 uncultured Streptococcus sp. | reverse complement strand
ATGATACCATCCAGTCTAAAGTCCTAAAAGCAGTGATTGACCAAGCCTTTCCACGCGTCAAGGAATATACGCTGAATGGCCAGACTTTACCTGGACAGGTTCAACAACTTAAGAAAATCTTAGTAAACAATCACGAAATTACACCTGAAGTCACCTATAAGAAGATCAATGATACTACCGCAGAGTACTTGATGAAGCTTCGTGATGAGAAGAATTTCATCAATTCAGATATGACCGTACGTTTGCAAGTTGTGGACAATCAATTGCACTTTGATGTAACCAAGATTGTCAACCACAACCAAGTTACTCCGGGTCAGAAGATTGATGATGAAAGAAAACTTCTCTCCTCTATCAATTTCTTAGGGAACTCACTTGTGTCGGTTTCAAGCGACCAAGCTGGGGCTAAGTTTGATGGGGCAACCATGTCAAACAACACTCATATCAGTGGAGATGATCATATTGCTGTAACTAATCCAATGAAAGATTTGGCTAAGGGTTACATGTATGGTTTTGTTTCTACAGATAAGCTTGCTGCAGGTGTCTGGAGCAATTCTCAAAACAGCTACGGTGGTGGCTCTAATGACTGGACTCGTTTGACAGCATTCAAACAAACTGTTGGAAATACAAACTATGTGGGAATTCAAAGCTCTGAATGGCAATGGGAAAAAGCATATAAGGGCATTGTCTTCCCAGAATATACTAAGGAACTTCCAAGTGCCAAGGTTGTGATCACTGAAGATGCCAATGCGGATAGTAAAGTCGACTGGCAGGATGGAGCCATTGCTTATCGTAGTATCATGAACAACCCTCAAGGTTGGGAAAAAGTCAAGGATATCACAGCATATCGTATCGCGATGAACTTTGGTTCTCAAGCACAAAACCCATTCCTTATGACCTTGGATGGTATTAAGAAGATCAATCTTCATACAGATGGTCTTGGACAAGGTGTTCTTCTTAAAGGTTATGGTAGTGAAGGCCATGACTCAGGCCACTTGAACTATGCTGATATTGGTAAACGTATTGGTGGTGTCGAAGACTTCAAGGCTTTGATTGAGAAAGCGAAGAAATATGGAGCTCATCTAGGTATCCACGTTAACGCTTCTGAAACTTATCCTGAGTCTAAATACTTTAACGAAAATATTCTTCGTAAGAATCCAGATGGAAGCTACAGCTATGGTTGGAACTGGCTAGACCAAGGTATTAACATTGATGCTGCTTATGACTTGGCGCATGGTCGCTTAGCTCGCTGGGAAGAATTGAAGAAAAAACTTGGTGAAGGTCTCGACTTTATCTATGTGGATGTTTGGGGCAATGGCCAATCAGGTGATAATGGTGCCTGGGCTACCCACGTTCTTGCTAAAGAAATTAACAAACAAGGGTGGCGCTTTGCGATTGAGTGGGGCCATGGTGGTGAATACGACTCTACCTTCCAACACTGGGCAGCTGACTTGACCTATGGTGGCTACACTAATAAAGGTATCAACAGTGCCATCACGCGCTTTATCCGCAACCACCAAAAAGATTCTTGGGTTGGGGATTACAGAAGTTACGGTGGTGCAGCTAACTATCCACTTCTAGGTGGTTACAGCATGAAAGACTTTGAAGGTTGGCAAGGAAGAAGTGACTACAATGGATATGTAACTAACTTGTTTGCTCATGATGTCATGACCAAGTACTTCCAACACTTCACTGTAAGCAAGTGGGAAAATGGTACACCTGTTACCATGTCTGATAACGGTAGCACTTATAAATGGACTCCAGAAATGCGAGTGGAATTGGTAGATGCTGATAATAACAAAGTTGTTGTGACTCGTAAGTCAAATGATGTCAATAGCCCGCAATACCGTGAACGTACAGTGACTCTCAATGGACGTGTCATCCAAGATGGTTCAGCTTACTTGACTCCTTGGAACTGGGATGCAAATGGTAAGAAACTTCCTGCTGATAAGGAAAAGATGTACTACTTCAATACGCAAGCTGGTGCAACAACTTGGACACTTCCTAGTGATTGGGCAAAGAGTAAGGTTTACCTTTATAAATTAACTGACCAAGGTAAGACTGAAGAACAGGAAGTAGCTGTGAAAGATGGTAAGATTACCCTTAATCTTACTGCAAATCAACCATATGTTCTCTACCGTTCAAAACAAACCAATCCTGAAATGTCATGGAGCGAAGGCATGCACATCTACGACCAAGGATTTAACAGTGGAACCTTGAAACACTGGACCATTTCTGGTGATGCTTCTAAGGCAGAAATTGTCAAATCACAGGGCGCAAATGAAATGCTTCGTATCCAAGGCAATAAGAGCAAGGTCAGCCTTACTCAGAAACTGACTGGCTTGAAACCAAATACTAAGTATGCCGTTTATGTTGGTGTTGATAACCGTAGTAATGCTAAGGCAAGTATCACAGTGAATACTGGTGAAAAAGAAGTGACTAGCTATACCAATAAGTCACTAGCTCTTAACTATGTTAAGGCCTATGCCCATAATACTCGTCGTGACAATGCTACAGTTGACGATACAAGTTACTTCCAAAACATGTATGCCTTCTTTACAACAGGTTCAGATGTATCAAATGTTACTCTTACTTTGAGTCGTGAAGCTGGTGATGAAGCAACTTACTTTGATGAAATTCGTACCTTTGAAAACAATTCAAGTATGTACGGAGATAATCATGATATAGGTAAAGGAACATTTAAACAAGACTTTGAAAATGTTGCTCAAGGTATCTTCCCATTTGTAATTGGTGGTATCGAAGGAGTTGAGGATAATCGTACTCACTTATCTGAAAAACATGATCCATATACACAACGTGATTGGAATGGTAAGAAAATCGATGACGTCATCGAAGGAAATTGGTCATTGAAGACAAATGGGCTAGTTAGCCGTCGTAACTTGGTTTACCAAACAATCCCTCAAAACTTCCGTTTTGAAGCTGGTAAGACTTATCGTGTAACCTTTGAATACGAAGCAGGCTCTGACAATACCTATGCCTTTGTAGTTGGTAAGGGAGAATTCCAGTCAGGTCGTCGTGGTAATCAAGCAAGTAATTTGGAAATGCATGAATTGCCAAATACTTGGACAGATTCTAAGAAAGCTAAGAAGGTAACCTTCCTTGTAACAGGTGCAGAAACAGGCGATACTTGGGTGGGTATCTACTCAACTGGTAACGCAAGCAATACTCGTGGAGATTCTGGTGGAAATGCTAACTTCCGTGGTTACAATGACTTCATCATGGATAAACTTCAAATCGAGGAAATCACTTTAACTGGTAAGATGTTGACAGAAAATGCTCTGAAGAACTACTTGCCAACGGTTGCTATGACTAACTATACTAAGGAATCTATGGATGCCTTGAAGGAAGCTGTCTTTAACCTCAGTCAAGCAGATGATGACATTAGTGTAGAAGAAGCGCGTGCCGAAATTGCTAAGATTGACGCTCTAAAGAATGCCTTGGTACAAAAGAAAACAGCCTTGGTAGCAGAAGACTTTGAAACTCTGAATGCTCCAGCTCAAGCAGGAGAAGATTTAGCAAATGCCTTTGATGGTAACTTGTCAAGTCTATGGCATACGTCTTGGAGTGGTGGAGATGTTGGTAAAACTGCAACTATGGTATTGAAAGAGGCGACAGAAATCACAGGCTTCCGTTATGTGCCACGTGGATCAGGATCAAATGGTAACTTGCGAGATGCGAAACTGGTTGTGACAGATGAATCTGGTAAAGAACATACTTTCACTGCAACTGATTGGCCAGATAACAATAAACCAAAAGATATTCAGTTTGGTAAGACAATCAAGGCTAAGAAAATTGTTTTGACAGGTACTAAGACTTATGGAGATGGTGGTGATAAATACCAAGCCGCTGCTGAGTTGATCTTTAGTCGTCCACAGGCTGCAGAAACAGCTCTTGATTTGTCAGGTTATGAAACAGCTTTAGCGAAAGCTCAAAAATTGACAAGCAAAGAAAATCAAGAGGAAGTAGCAAGTGTAGTAGCTAGCATGAAATATGCTACGGATAACCATCTCTTGACTGAAAGAATGGTTGCCTACTTTGCAGAATATCTAAACCAGCTACAAGATCAGACTGCTAAACCTGATGCTTCTACAAGTAGCAAAGGTGAAGAGGCGACACTAATTCTTGATGTGCCTGAGTATAAAGGGCCACTTGGAACAGCAGGTGAAGAAGAAACACCAACACTAGCAACTCAGCCAGAATATAAAGGTGGCGCTAATACAGTAGAAGTCTTAGTTCATGAATTGCCAGAATATAAAGGCGGTGTCAATGCAGTAGAAGCTTTGGTAAACGAAAAGCCAGCCTACACAGGAGTATTGGCTACGGCAGGCGATCAAGCAACACCAACCATTGAAAAACCTGAGTATCAGATTAGTCAATTGGGCCAAGGAAAATTTGCAGAATCTAAAACTTCAGTTTCAACAGAAGAGCAGAAGAGATTGCCAGAAACAGGAGAAAGCCAATCTGATACAGCTATCTTCCTAGCTGGCGTCAGTCTTACCTTATCTGCTGCTGTCCTTGCAACAAAACGTAAAGAAAATTAAAGAAGACTGGATTTTAGAGTTTAAAGGAACTAGAATTCAGACAGAAATAACTTAGTTGGAGAGAACCTCTAGGTTCTCTCCATTTTTAAATGGGAAATGAGACCGCTTACTCTAATAAGTGGATGAAAGGAATAGGAGAAAAATGGATAGACATTTTTTTGAAAGACGCTGTCACTATAGTATTCGAAAATTTGCAATTGGTGCAACTTCTGTAATGATCGGTGCCAGTATCTTTGGTGCAAATGTGGTGCAAGCTGCAGAGACAGGTGGAACACCTGAGAAAGAAGGAACTATCACACAAGCTCAGCCCCTAGATAAGTTGCCGGACGATTTGGCAGCTGTTTTAAAGAAAGCTGAATCAGAAGCAACGGCAGATGCAGGACATGAAGAAAATCATGGAAATACTGCAGGAACAAGTCCTGCAGCAACTGAAGAAACAAGCCCAGAAACACCTCCAACAGCTCCAAAACCAGCTGAAAATCTGAAGCCGGTTGAAACACCAAAAGCAGATTCTAAACCTGTAGAACCAGCAACACCTACAATCAAACCAGTTGAAAAGCAAATTGAAGATAGAGAAGATCGTAACCACTTAGAAGGTGTCACTGTCCAAGCAAACGACTCAGAAACTGGTACTCCTTATACTGCTGACAAGGCAGTGGACGGTAATCCTGATACTCGTTGGGCAACAAATCAAAATATTAACAAACCAACTTTCGAATTAACTCTTCCCAAGACTACACTTATTAGACATGTGGAAATTGATTGGGATCGTCGTGTTCGCAATGGGCAAAATGACCCTAATATCAAATCATGGAGTCTTTATTATGCAGGTCAAGATGATGTAAATGCTAGTGGAGAAAAGCAATGGAAGCTAGCTCATACCAAGACTGGAGAACCTGTTTTAGATGAGAAAGCTGACTTAGCTAATAGTATTCAAGCTAAATATCTCAAGTTAGAAATCAATGACTATCAAGCGGGCACAATGGGCTGGAGAAACGTTGGTATTCAAGAAATTCGAGCTTATTCGAATATTCCTGATACAAGTAAGGTAACGGATATCCGTCAGGTTACAGAATTGACTGTATCTAAAGATGGACAGTCTCTTGTCTTGCCAACTCTACCAGGGAAAGTCAGTCTTATCGGTAGCAACAAACAAGGTGTGATTGACCTTCAAAATCACATTTATAAGCCTCTGACTGATCAACGCGTTAAGGTTATGGTAGAGCAAATTAAAGATTCACATACCTTTACTAAAGAATTTGAAGTAGTCATCAAGGGGTTACATCAGGATGAAGGTGTGGGTGTCAAACCAAAAGTAGCACCAGCTGTTCAACAATGGTATGGAAAAGAAGGTCAATCTTCTATCACTTCAGATACAGTTCTTGCGACAGGAGATTCAGGCTTTGGTCAGGCTGCAACCTTCTACCAGTCAGACCTTGCAAGCCGTGGATTGGAACTTGCGACAGGTGACAAGCAGGCTCAAAAACGAATCGAGTTTAAAAAAGTTGAAAATAAGGGGTATGGTAAGGAAGGCTATGGCATCACTATCCAAGATGGTGTCATTACCATCGAAGCTGCAACGAACACAGGAGTCTTCTACGCCACTCGTACTCTTCTTCAAATGGGGGAAAGCAATCTCCAAAATGGAGAAATTCGTGATTTCCCAAGCTTCAGTCACCGTGGCTTTATGCTAGATACAGGTCGTAAATTTATCCCTTATGACACCCTTGTAGACATCATGCTTAACATGGCTTACTACAAGATGAACGACTTGCAGTTGCATCTCAACGATAACTATATCTTCCTAAAGGAACACTTGGCAGGTAAGAATCTAACACAAGAAGAAGAGCTTAAGTATGTTCTAGAACATGCTAAGACAGGTTTCCGTGTAGAGACAGATATTGTCGGTAAGAATGGTCAAAAATTAACATCAGATGAGCACTATACTAAAGAAGAGATGCAAAATCTGATTAAACTTGCTAAGGCCTTGCATATCAATCTAGTTCCAGAAATTGACACACCAGGCCATGCTCTGTCATTTGTCAAAGTTCGCCCTGACCTCATGTATCAAGGTAGCCTGAGCGATTACAGAGGTAAACATAACGTAGAGCGCGTAGCTATGCTCGATCTAGATAATAAATACGATGAAACGCTGGCTTTTGTCAAATCAGTTTATGACAAACTTCTTGATGGTCCAGATGCACCACTTCATGGGGTATCTACTGTTCATATCGGAACGGATGAATACTACGGAAGTAGAGAAAGCTATCGTCGTTATGTCAATGACCTTATTAAATACATTAAAGGAAAAGGATATACACCTCGTATTTGGGGATCGCTCAGTGCGAAACGAGGTAAAACAGCGGTTGATTGGAAAGATGTAGAAGTTGATATCTGGAGTATTGGCTGGCAGCAACCAAAAGAAGCTATTGCTCAGGGAGCTAAGATTATTAATATCACAGATATCCCAACATATAGCGTTCCGAATGGAGATAATCGTCAAGCTGCTTATGGTGATTATGCTAACTATGAAACTCAATATAATGGTTGGACACCAAACGATTTCAGAACTGGTCATGGTCCACTTCTAGAAGCATCAAATCCAAATGTAATTGGTGGTGGCCACGCAGTTTGGAATGACAATATTGATCTTCATGAGACAGGTTTGACATCTTATGATATTTTTAAACGCTTCTTCAAGAGCATGCAAACTACTGCAGAACGCACTTGGGGATCTGACCGTGCGGCAGCGACATTTACAGAACGTATCCTACCAGCGAGCCCTTATGCGCCACAGTCAAATCCTGACAGAGCGATTGATCAAAGTGATTTGTTTACTATCAATCCTGAAACAGTGAAAAACTATGCAAGTAAGAAAGTAAAAGCATCTGATCAAGGCTTAGCATTTGACAAAGACAGTAGTATTGAAGGATTAGCTGGTGATGTTGGTCCAAGTCATGTCTTGAAGTTTGATGTAACTGTCACTGGAGACGGTGAACAAACCTTCTCAACAAGTGGAGACAACCGTATCTATTTAGCTGATAAAGACGGCTATCTTGCTTATCAATTTGAACAGTTCCATATCCAGTTCAAGAAAAAACTTGAAAAGAACAAACGTTATCAAATCTCTATTGTGACTAAACCACAATCAACGGAATTTTATGTGGATGGTGAGAAGATTGAACGTATCGCAAATCCAGCTCACCCTCGCTTTGTCCACAATAGCTTGGTTCTACCGCTTGAAAGCATCGGTGGGTTCAAAGGAATTTTACATAGTGCAGAGTTGACAGATAAACCATTTGTAAATCCTCGTTTGATTCCAACAGATCATTTCACAGTTTCTGCAACTAGTCAAGAAACACCTGGAACAGCGACTGAAGGCACTGTTGAAAAAGCCTTTGACAATGATCCAAATACCTTCTGGCATTCAAAATGGTCTGGACATCAAGCTCCATTTACAGTTGCTATGAACTTGAAAACAAGTGAAAAAGTCAATGGTTTGACTTATCTTCCACGTCCAGGTGGTGGTAATGGTGTCGTGACATCTTATGAAATATATGCTCAAAAAGATGGTCAGATGGTTAAAGTTGCTTCAGGAACTTGGGAAAACAATGCCAAAGAGAAAACAGTGAACTTTGATGTAGTTGAAACGGATAAGGTAGAGTTAAAAGTTCTAGCAGGTGTTGCAGGATTTGGTAGTGCTGCAGAAATTCAACTTCTGAAACCAGTTTCTACTACCAATGCAGAAGAGCCAGTTAGTCCAGAGAAACCTGTGACTCCAGAAAAACCTAAAGTTGAAGAAGTAAGCGATGGTACAACTGAACTTGCGGATAACTTTGTAGCTACGAAACCTACAAGTGACGAGGCGGTTGCTGCAGCATCGAAAAGTCAAGATTACCTTAAGAAAGAGTACAAGGTCTTCCCAACGCCACAAAAAGTAACTTACGATGAAGGTGTTACAAAACTCCATAAACAAGTCAATCTTGTTATGGGGGATAATTTGGATATCTATACTCGTAACCGCTTGAAGAGTGTTTTACAAGATCATCAAATCTCATACACAAGCAGTCAATCAGCAGTGGCAGGTGCTACCAACATCTACCTTGGTGTTCATGGTCAAAATTCCCAGGCTGAAAAAGAAGTGTCTGGAATTTCTCAAGGACTCTTTGATAAGATTGATGCCTATGCCTTGTCAATCAAGAACAATACAATCTCTATCGTCGGTAAAGATACAGATGCTGTCTTCTACGGTTTGACAACTCTCAAACACATGCTTAATGAAAGTGAAGCTCCAGTCTTGCGTAACGTAACAGTTGAAGACTATGCTGAAATTAAGAACCGTGGCTTTATCGAAGGATACTATGGTAACCCTTGGAGCAATGCTGATCGTGCTGAGTTGATGCGTTATGGTGGTGACTTGAAGTTGACCCAATACTTCTTTGCACCAAAAGATGATCCATATCACAACAAGAAATGGCGTGAACTTTATCCAGAAGAAAAACTAGCTGAAATTCGTGAATTGGCGCGTGTCGGAAACCAAAACAAGACTCGTTATGTGTGGACCATCCACCCATTCATGAACAACCGTATCCGTTTTGGCAACGATGCTGACTACCAAAAAGACCTTGAAACTATTAAGGCTAAATTCACTCAATTGATGGATGTCGGTGTTCGTGAGTTCGGTATTTTGGCCGATGATGCCCCAAGTCCAGTTGGTGGCTACAATAGCTACAACCGCTTGATGAAGGACATGACAGACTGGTTGACTGAAAAACAAGCAACTTATGGTGGCCTTCGTAAGGAAATGATCTTTGTCCCAGGTCAATATTGGGGTAATGGCCGTGAAGATGAGTTGAAAGCACTCAATGAAAATCTTCCAACTTCAACCTCTATGACCCTTACTGGTGGTAAGATCTGGGGTGAAGTATCCGAAAGCTTCCTCTCTAACCTTAAGAACAACCTGACTGCAGGTGGTAAGACCTATCGTCCAGTTTCTCTATGGGTCAATTGGCCTGTTACAGATAACTCTAAACAACACTTAATCTTAGGTGGTGGTGAGAAATTCCTTCATCCAAATGTTGATCCTAGTCTTCTTTCAGGTATCATGTTGAATCCAATGCAACAATCTGAGCCTTCTAAGATTGCCCTCTTCTCTGCAGCTCAATATGCATGGAAACAATGGAAATCAGAAGAAGAAGCTAAGAAAGTAAACGATATTGCCTTCAACTTTGTTGAAAATGGTAAGTTTACAGATAGCGAAACCTCTCTTGCCTTCCGTGAGCTTGGTAAACACATGATCAACCAAAACATGGATGGTCGTGTTGTGAAGTTGGAAGAGTCTGTTGAACTTGCACCGAAATTGGCGGCCTTCATGTCTAAGTTGAAAGCTGGTCAAGATGTTGGTGCAGAGCGTGAAGGCTTGCGTGCAGAATTTGCGAAACTAAAAGCTGCAGCTCAACTTTATAAAGCATCTGGTGATGAAAAGATGCGTGCTCAAATCCATTATTGGTTGGACAATACCATTGATCAAATGGATGCCTTGATTGCTCTCCTTGATGGTACAGAAGCTATCGAAAAGAACGATTCTGCAAAACTTTGGGATAGTTACTATAAGGGATTGAAACTCTACGAACAATCACAAACTTATACTTTCCATTATGTAGACCATGACGAAAAAGCTGAGTTGGGTGTTCAACATATCCGTCCATTCTTGCTTGGACTGCGTGAAATCTTGGCAACAGAAGTTCAAAAAGCCTTGCATCCTGATCAAGTGATTAGTACCTTTATCACGAACCGTACAGGTGTAGAAGGCGGACTTACTGAGGTAACTGATGGAGATTTGGGAACTCATGCATTAATCAAATCGCCAAACAGTATCAAGACTGGTGATTACATTGGTTTGAAATTTAACAAGGCTGTTCCACTCCAAAACTTGACCTTTGCAATGGGAACTCAAGCAAATCCTCGTGATACCTTTAACAATGCTAAGGTTGAGTACCTAAATGAAAATAATGAGTGGGTAACACTTTCAGAACCAAGCTACACTGGAAATGAATCTCTTATTAAATATGAAAAACTCAATATTCGTGCCAAGGCTGTTCGAATGATTGCGACTTCAGATCGTGATAATACTTGGTTTGCTGTAAGAGAAATTGCTGTTAACCGCCCTGTAGAAGTTACTCGTGCTAAACAGGCAGCTACTGTGACGATTAGTCCAAATCTTATGTACAAGTACAATACGACAGTTGGTCAGATTACAGACGGTCGTGACAATACTGAAGCCATGCTTGCGAATGCTGATCGAACTGATACAACTCCAGTAAATAGTTGGGTACAACTAGACTTAGGCCAAGTCAAACCTGTGACTAAGGTTCGTCTCCACCAAGGTTCAGGAGATAAATTAGCAGAAGGTGTTCTTGAATATTCTGCAGATGGTAACTCATGGCAAGAATTGGATCGCTTGACTGGTGAACAAACCAAAGAAATCGAAACTCCAATTTCAGCTCGCTATGTCCGTATTCGCAATACTAAGAACATCAACCTATGGTGGCGTATCGCTGACTTCTCAGTTGAAACACGTACAGGCAATAGCCAATTGACTGACACAAACGTTGAAAGCTTGAAGTCAACTCCAGTTGATGATAGCCTAGGCCGTTATAATATGCAAATTCCGAGCGGAACAAAACTTCCAGCTAAGAGTTATTTGGGTATGAAACTTGATCGTCTTCACCAAGCTGAACTCATTCAAGCGGTTGGTACAGAAAACCCATCCCTTAATTTGGAATATTCTCCAAATGCCCAAGAATGGTATCCGGCTGATCAAGTTATAGATAAGTCCTTAGTACGTTATGTTCGTTTGGTCAACAAGACTGACCAAGAACAAGCAGTGACAGCAACCTCTCTACTTGTTCAGACAAAAGAAGTTCAACCAACCACACTTGATTCGACATCAATGGGCATCCATCCAACATATGGTCGCAATGACGTTCGTAAGATTAAGAACTTGGATCAATTGTTCGACGGAGTTTACAATAACTTTGTAGAGTTTTCAGACTATGCGCGTAAAGATGGTCATATCACCTTGAAGCTTGGTAGTGAACGTGCAATCAAGAAAATTAGAGCTTACATTCAAGACGGCACTCAAAACTATCTTCGTGATGGTAAGATTCAAGTCAGTCAAGATGGCAAGACTTGGACAGATCTTGTGACAGTTGGTGATGGTGTTGCTAATGAAACACGTGATGATTCCTTGACAGATGGCTGGACACATGATTCTAAGATGCCAGGAAACCGCTACATCGAGGGTGAACTTTCAAGCCCAGTTAAAGCCAACTATCTCCGTGTTCTATATACAGCGGACTATAATGCTCGTTTTGTAGGCTTCACTGAGTTGGTAATCAATGATGGTGAATTTGTGAAACCAATTAATGATCCAACTGTAGAAGGAAACAGTGGTGAAAGCCAAGGTAACCTCTACACCAATCTCGTAGATGGTAAAGTACTGACTAGCTACAAGGCTGAGAAAGAGCAAGGTGAGCTTGTTTACCGCTTGTCAGAACCGACAGATGTCAACCATATCCGACTTGTTTCAAGTCTTCCGCAAGGAGTGAAGGTCCGAGTATTGGCTCGAACTCTTAAATCAGATAAAAGAAATTCTTGGTCAGAAATAGGTGAGATTACCTCAAGCTTCCAAACATTTGCTGTCCGAGATAAATCTCCATTATTGGATGTGAAACTTGTTTGGGAAGGTGGCAAACCAGAGTTCTACGAAATGACGACATTCCACCAAGAACTTCCAGAAGAACCAGTCAAACTAGCTCCAACTACAAGTAAGGGTGATGAACCAGCTTCAGTAGTAGAAGTCCCAGAATTTACTGGTGGAGTGAGTGGTATCGAAGCCGCTGTTCATGAAGTACCAGAATATAAAGGAACAGCAAGCCATCAAGCAACTCCAACAGAGGAAAACTTGGAAGATTCGGTTGATAAAGTTGATGGAGATAAGATGAGCAGTGGCAATAGTAATGTTGAAACTACTGTTGAAGAGTCCGATGAATTTGCAAGTGCATCAGTGAAAACGGATCAAGCCCAAAAACAAGAACAACCACAATCATCGATTTCTAAAGTTAAAGATCAACTTCCAGCAACAGGTGGAAAAGAATCAGCTGCTTTAGCCTTGTTAGGTGGTCTTGGATTAGTTCTCTCTGCTGCTTTTGTCAAAAAAGGGAAAAAGAATTAAGAATTCGAAAAAGAGTTATTCAATAATCCTAGATAAACATTAATGTCACAATAAAACCACACAGTGATTTCAGTCTTGAGCATCATCAAGTCGAAAGAAGCACTGTGTGGTTTTTGAATAGTTGATAGTTTCGGACTAGATTCTTTACTCTTGTTAAGATTCTCGTTATAGGATACTTACTCCCTCTTTTTTGTTATATTAAAATCACAAAAAAGATTGCAATTTCTTGCTCGTTTTGATATATTTAATATATACAAAAAAACAAACTTGATGCTTAGTTGTGTATCCAGAAGGAGGTTATTTTTCTAAAAAGTAAACGCTTACTTAGCATCAAGGGAAAGAAAAGAGGATTTTAATGAAGAAAAGACTTTTCGATAAACGTTGCCATTATAGCATTCGTAAATTTGCTATAGGTGCGGCATCTGTGATGATTGGGGCTAGTATATTTGGCTTGTCAGCTGTACAAGCTGAGGACTTGTCTGCATCCAATACTCAAACAGAAGGAACAACGATTCATCAAGCCCAACCTTTAGATAAGCTTCCTGATGATGTGGTAGCTGCTATAGCAAAGGCTGATGGGAATGGTGGACGTGAGTTCGTAAAACCAAAAGTTGAGACAACAGAAAACAATGAAAGTAAGGATACAGAGTCTGCTAAACCTGTTAATGAAGGTAACCATGAATTGGTTAGTCCTAAAGTTGAAACTCCAAATAAGGTAGGAGAAGAAAACGAAGCTGAAGAGACAAATCCAAAGACTGTGGAAGATGGTCCGAAGTCTACAGCAGATGAAACAGATGTAAAAGAGGATACTAAGAAAATTTCAGAAAAGGATCAGGTAAAATCGACTGCAGATCTCAAACCTTCGTCTGAAAAAACGCAAGCGCTTTCTAAAGACTTAAGTGAAGCGGATGTTGAAAAAGAGAAGCAGCTATTATTAGATCGAAAACAAGACTTCAATAAAGATTGGTACTTTAAACTAAATGCTCAAGGCGATTTTTCAAAAAAAGATGTGGATGTTCATGATTGGTCTAAATTTAATCTTCCACACGATTGGAGTATTTATTTTGATTTCGACCACAAGTCTCCTGCTCGTAACGAAGGTGGACAGTTAAATGGTGGAATAGCTTGGTATCGTAAGACTTTTACATTAGATGAAAAAGACAAGAACAAGGATGTTCGTATCAATTTTGATGGTGTTTACATGGATTCTAAGGTTTATGTAAATGGTAAATTTGTAGGCCATTATCCAAGTGGTTACAATCATTTTTCATATGATATTACAGAATTTTTAAACAAGGATGGTAGTGAAAATTCCATTACTGTTCAAGTGACCAATAAGCAACCAAGTAGTCGTTGGTATTCAGGAAGTGGGATTTATCGTGATGTAACCCTTAGTTATCGTGATAAAGTCCATGTTGCGGAAAATGGGAACCACATTACAACGCCAAAATTAGCTGAACAAAAAGATAGCAATGTTGAAACACAGGTTCAAAGTAAGATTAAAAATACAGATAAAAAGGCTGCTAATGTCTTTGTGGAGCAACAAATTTTCACCAAGGAGGGTAAGCCTGTTTCAGAATTAGTTCGTTCTGTAACTAAGAGTTTGGCAGAAAATGAAACAGCACATTTTAATCAGAATATCTTGGTCAATCAGCCAACTCTTTGGACAACGAAAAGTTACCATCCTCAACTTTATGTTCTTAAAACAAAAGTCTATAAAGAAGGCCAGTTAGTTGATGTAACAGAAGATACATTTGGTTATCGTTATTTCAACTGGACAGCTAAGGAAGGTTTCTCTCTCAATGGTGAGGGAATGAAATTCCACGGGGTAAGTATTCACCATGATAACGGAGCTTTGGGTGCAGAAGAGAACTATAAGGCTACCTATCGTAAATTAAAACTTCTGAAAGATATGGGAGTGAACTCCATTCGTACAACCCACAACCCAGCGAGTCCTCAGTTGCTAGATGCTGCGGCGAGTCTAGGACTTTTGGTTCAAGAGGAGGCTTTTGATACCTGGTATGGTGGTAAGAAGACTTACGACTATGGACGCTTCTTTGATCAAGATGCAACTCATCCAGAGGCTAAGAAAGGAGAAAAATGGTCTGATTTTGATCTTAGAACAATGGTAGAGCGTGATAAGAACAATCCGTCTATTGTGATGTGGTCTCTTGGAAATGAGGTAGAGGAAGCAAATGGTAGTCCTCGTTCTATCGAAACTGCTAAACGTTTGAAGGCTGTCATTAAAGCGATTGATACCGAGCGTTATGTTACCATGGGTGAGAATAAATTTAGTCGTGCAGCGACAGGTGATTTCTTAAAAGTTGCAGAAATCATGGATGCTGTGGGTATGAACTATGGTGAACGTTTTTATGATGCGGTTCGTAGAGCTCATCCAGACTGGCTCATTTATGGTTCTGAAACCTCTTCAGCTACTAGAACGCGTGATTCTTATTACAATCCTGCTCAAATCCTTGGACACGATAACCGTCCAAATCGTCACTATGAACAATCTGATTATGGTAATGACCGTGTTGGATGGGGAAGAACAGCTACTGAGTCATGGACTTTTGACCGTGATCGTGCTGGCTATGCTGGACAATTTATCTGGACAGGAATTGACTATATCGGTGAACCAACTCCATGGCATAACCAAGATAATACACCTGTAAAAAGCTCTTACTTTGGTATTATTGATACGGCTGGTTTACCGAAGAATGATTTTTACCTTTACCGTAGTGAATGGTATAGTGCTAAAGAAAAACCAACTGTTCGCATTTTACCACATTGGAACTGGACTGAAGAGACACTTAAGGATCGCAAGATGCTGGTTGATGGAAAGGTTCCGGTTCGTACCTTCTCAAATGCTGCAAGTGTCGAATTGTTCTTAAATGGAGAGTCGCTTGGTAAAAAGGAATTTACTAAAAAAAGGACAGAAGATGGACGTCCATATCATGAGGGAGCTAAACCAAGTGAATTGTATCTTGAGTGGCTTGTAAAATACCAACCAGGTACACTGACTGCGATTGCTAGAGATGAAAAAGGCAACGAAATTGCGCGTGATAGTGTGACAACTGCTGGGGAGCCAGCAAGAGTTCGTCTGACTAAAGAAGAGCATGTTATCACTGCAGATGGTAAAGACCTATCCTACATTCATTACGAAATTGTTGATGGCGAAGGGAATGTTGTTCCGACAGCGAATAATCTTGTTCATTTCAATCTTCATGGTCAGGGACAGATCGTTGGTGTGGATAATGGAGAACAAGCTAGCCGTGAGCGCTACAAAGCTCAAGCAGACGGAACATGGCAAAGACGTGCTTTCAATGGTAAAGGAGTTGTCATTGTAAAATCAACAGAAAAAGAAGGTAAATTTACTCTTTATGCAGATTCTGCTGGTTTAACATCTGATAGCGCAACGGTCGCAACTGTGTCTGGTAAGAAAGAAAACCGTCACTTTATAGCCTTTGCTCCTGTAAAAGCAACAACTGACGTGACAACAAATCCTGAATTGCCTCAAACAGTAACAGCTATTTATAGCGACGGTAGTGTTGAGGAAAAGACTGTAACATGGGACGTGCCAGCTGACTTGCTTACAAGTGCAGGTGAGAAAAAAGTATCTGGACGTGTAGAAGGTTTGGAAACCAAAGCTGAGGCACTTGTAAAAGTGATTGCCTTAGATAGATGGTTACCAAAAGTTGCTACAGTACCAGTTGGTACAACTGCAGCTGATTTGGATAAAACGGTCACAGCTGTTCTGACAGATGGTAGTTTGATTGATACTGATGTTGTTTCTTGGACTTTAAAAGATCCTGCTGCTTTGAACAAGGAAGGTGGACGTACGGAGGCTACTGGTAAATTGGTAGATGACGACCGTGAAGTAACTGCAACCTTTATCGCAAGCAGTAAGGAAACAACAAGTAGCATTACAGGACTTACTGTTGGGGATAAAGCTCTTGAGAACTTTGAGTCTGGCAAGACTTATTATCGTGTATCTCTTCCTTACACTGGAACAATTCCAAGTGTTGGGGCTCAGACTACTGGTTATCAAGTAACTGTTCAGCAAGCTTCTGCTGATAATGGTTATCAGGCCTCGGTCTTCTTGAGTGACCAAAAGGGTGACTTGGTTCAAACTTATTTAATTCAGTTTGTGAAGGAAGCCCCTGCCTTGAAACGTTTGGAAGTAGTTGTGGAAGGAAAAGAAAATGCCACTGAAGATCAGGTCTTAACTTATCGTGTCATTGGTAGTTATGAGGATGGTTCTCAAACAGAATTTTCAGCTTCAGATATTCACCTAGAAGCTAAATCATCTGATGGTGGGTATCTTGAGGTGAATGGACAGAACTTGTTGCTCTATACTAAGGGAAGAGTGACTTTGACACCTCAGATCGATAATCAAACAGGGAAAACAGAATCTGTAACTACTGAAGTAGTGATTAAAGAAAATAAAGTCAGCAAGAAGATTGTGAAACTTCATCCTGTATCTATTTCTACAGACATTAATCAGCAACCGAATCTACCTAAAGAAGTTGGGGCAGAATTTGATAAGGGCTTGCCACGCAAAGTATCTGTAACTTGGGACAAGGTAGATGAAAAAGAATTGGGGCATTATCATAGCTTTACGCTTAAAGGACATGTAGAAGGCACAGATATTGAAGCTCGAGCAACGGTGACAGTTGAAGGCTTACAAGTTGCAGAGGAAATCAGCCTTACTCTTCCTAAGGGTGAGACAGTTCAATTGCCAGCTAATGTTCGTGCTTACCATTCTAATGGAACAACTATCTATAAAGATGTAGTTTGGGATCAGGTTCCAGCCAACTTTAGTCAAACTGAAGGAGTCTATGAAATCAATGGTCGTTTAGTGGGTAGCAATCTGACCACTAAAGCCCATGTTCGAGTATCTAGTCAAGTTGTTGCTGGAAATAATATCTCTAAACAATGGACAGGTTCGCAATTGCCAGCTGCCATTGTATCCAATACAGGAGGAGATGACTCAGCTAATGCCTTGAACGACCTGACTGTGTCAAGAACGATAACAGACGCTAAAAATAGATGGACTACTTGGAGAACAAATACTGATAATGACTGGGCTTCTATCTTGTTTGGTAATTCAGGAGACTTGACGAAACGTTTTGTCAACAATTTGTCGGTTGATTTTTATACCGATAGAACAATTGGTCTTCCAAAAGAATACGTCATCGAATACTATGTCGGTCAGGAAGTTCCAGATCTTCCAAATGATGTCAATAATGCCCAACGTGATAGCAATCATCCATTCAATAATGCAGCTAACTGGAAAGAGGTGGAACACCTCAAAGCTCCAAGTCAGCTATCTGCAACTCAAACAAATCACTTCACATTTGACAAGGTAGAAACCTATGCTGTTCGTATTCGTATGAAGAAGGCTGATGGAACTTCAGGTGTTGGTCTGACAGAGCTAACTGTCCTTGGAAACAAGGTTTTAAGCTCTACAAGTTCAGAGATTTCTATCAAGGTAGATGGCAAGAATCTTGAACACTTTAATCCATCTAAGACCGATTACTATATTCCTCAATCTAGCAAACAAATCACTGCAACAGCTAGCAATAATGGTTTGGTAACAGTTGTTCCTGCAACCAGTCCAAAAGGTGCAACACGTCTCATCTTAAAAGCAGAAGATGGTACGGTATTGAAAGAATATAGAATCTTCCGCAATGATGAGAGAGAAACTAGTCAACCTCTTGCTGCAGAAAATAGTGCTAAAATTTTGAATGTTGGAGATGCTCTTCAACTTCCTTCAGAAGTCACTGTTTATTACCCAACTTCAACTACTTGGACTACAGATAAACTGGCAGTGAAATGGGATGCTATTCCTGAACATGCAACAGAGCATGAGGGAACATTTGAAATTATCGGTCATGTCATTGGTACAAATCTAACCACTAAAATGCAGGTGACAGTTGTTTCTAGAGGAAATCAAGTCATTTCAGAAAATCCAAGCAACAATGAAACGGATTCTAAAGCCTTTGCTTCGACAACGAACGATACACAAGTAGCTTCACATGATCGAATTTTCTATATCAATGATGGAAAATACAATGAAGATGGACGTTGGACAAACTGGTCTCGTACTCCGAAAAATGAAGAAACTTCTGTCGGACTACTCTTTAAAAAGGACGGTAAAATTGCCTCCCAATCTATTGGAAAAGTAGCCATTCAGTTCTTTAAAGATAGTGGAACAGATGCCCCAGAGAAAATGGTTCTAGAAAGATATATTGGTCCTGCCTTTACAGAACCAAGTACGATTTCTCGTTATGAAGAAAATGCTGACCATCTATTCAACAAGGAAGAAAATTGGGCACCAATTCCTTACAAAGCTTCTGGAGAATTAGTAGCTGGGAAACCAATCGAGTTTAACTTTGAACCGGTTCAAGCGACAGCTATTCGTGCTCGAATGACTCGTAAGTCTACTACTAACGGGCTAGCAGTAGTCGAATTTACAGCCTATTCTGCAGGCAAGGGAGCAGAAGTCAAAACACCATCAGCGACTATTTCGATCGATGGAAAATCATTGGAAAACTTTGATCCAAATGTGACAGAGTACACCCTAACAACAATGGGAACTAAACCAAAAGTCACTGCGACAACTAGTGGAGATGGAGTAGTCACAGTTGTGGATCCTGGAAATGCCAATCTTCCAACACTTGTTCGTCTTGTTTCCAAAGATGGAAATCTGGTGAAAGAATATCGTTTACACTTTAAGTCTACCTTCCAAACAACACCGACAGAAGGCGTTAAGAACTTAGTTGCAGAAGCTCCAAGCTTGGAAATTGAAAAGACTCCACTTCCGTTTAAAGAAGTTATTCGTGAAACCCCTGAGCTTGCTCAAGGTAAACGTCGTGTAGTTTCTGAAGGACAAGCTGGAGAAAAAGTTGACTATATTCAAGTATCAGGAACTACTAGAACTATTGTTCATTCTGAACAAAGAAAGGCTCAGGATCGTATTATTGAGCTAGGAGTACAACCATCTATTTCAAATAGTAAGGGTGAGGAATCTGCGCCAGTAAACGAAGTTCCAGAATTCAAAGGCGGTGCTAACTTTGTAGAAGCGGCAGTCAATGAAGTTCCAGAATTCAAAGGCGGTGCTAACTTTGTAGAAGCAGCAGTAAACGATAGTTCAAAATACACAGGGAAACAATCAACAGTAGGAAATCAGGAAGCACCAGTTCGTGAGAAAGCAGAGCATCCAGTACAGAACCTAGCTAATAACCAGAATACCGAACGAAAGGCTTCATCAGTCAAAGCAAATCAAAATAGCTTGCCAGAAACTGGTGAGAGAGAATCTGATATAGCAATCTTCTTAGCAGGTGTTAGCTTGACTTTGTCAGCAGCACTATTGACTACAAAACGCAAAGAAGATTAGACTTTATTTCTAAACTATTTTTATTTGCATAGATTGATCGAGGATTAAAAATTGAATCGATAAATGAATAGGTATACTATGAAATAAAGCCTCAATTTGAGGAGAAAATAAAGCAATTTTTCCAACAACAAAACGCATCCTATCAAGCTTACTTGTACCTAATAGGATGCGTTTTTCTAATTTTATAGTAGATTGAAATAGAAGATGAACAAATCGATTAGTGAATTTATAATATATTGAAATAACAAACGAACAAATTAATTGAAAAAATCAAATTAATTTCTAGAAATGTTTTGGCAATCATAGTGTACTATTCTAGATTAAATATACTATAAAGGACATTCCAGAATTCCATGCTTTAGACCGGACTGTTGAGTTAGGTATGAAAAAAACACCCAAACGGGTGGCAAAGAGTCATAAAATATCTTTACTTAATCGCATTAAGCAAGTCTTCCGCTTGTTTCTCAAGTGAGTTTAGGACTGTTTCTTCGAGAATCAATTTTCCGTCTGCCCAAGCAGAGTCATTAACACGTGCAGCAGTGAAATCACCAATGACTTGTGTACGGATAAATGGCAAGAGGTCCTTGTAGATAGCGAAGAGTTGATCGTGACCTGCATTGGCTACAGATGATACTGTGACAAATTTATCTTGAAGGGCAGAAGCGCCACGTGTATCAGATAAGTCAAGAGCGCGAGATAGCCAGTCAAGCAAGTTTTTCACTGTTCCAGGGATAGAGAAGTTGTAGACTGGAGAGAAGATCCAGATGGCATCCGCAGTGAGAACCGCTTCACGAGCAGTCGCTACAGTTGGATGAGTTGGAACTTCCAAATCTTGGCTGAAGAGAGGAATAGCTGAATAATCAAGATAGCTAACTTCCGCTTTACCAGCAAGTGCTTTCTCAGCTTCGAGAGCCATTTGGTGGTTAAAAGAACCTTGACGTAGTGATCCGACGATAAATAATACTTTTTTAGACATGATGTGTCTCCTTTTTTAAAAAATTTTTTGAGAACTCTCTCGTTGTTATAAAATATATTACAACAAAATAAAAGGACTTGCAAGAAATCTGCTCAGAGTTTATTTGAAAATTATAAAATTGCTGAAGCTCTAGTCAGTTGCCACTGGAAAAGTAAGGATTGTATCACTTTCAAAATCGGTTTTGTTTGAAGGGAGAAATAGAATTGGTTGCTTATACTCAATGAAAATCAAAGAGCAAACTAGGAAGCTAGCCGCAGGTTGCTAAAAGCACAGCTTTGAGGTTGTAGGTAAAGCTGACGTAGTTTGAAGAGATTTTCGAAGAGTATTCCTATATTCTCTTGTAATATGATGACATAAGTGCTAAAATAAACAAGAAAACTCGCAATAGGAACCGTGGAACGGCTATTTTCTGGTATCATTTCATGAAAAATTAAAGGAACAATAATGGCATTGAAGAATGCTTCTAAAAGGGGTGGAGATCATGTAAGGCACAAATTAACAAGTGACAGACAAAAGAAATACGAATACACTTGTTAAGGAGAAAAAATGTTAATAAGAAATTATCGGAAAAATATTGGCCTAATGGCCGGAGTTGAGTTTTTTGCATTTCTAGGGATTACCAGTTTTTGGATTCTCTTTCTCAGTCAAAACGGAATGTCTCTTTGGCAGATTGGACTTCTGGAAAGTATTTTTCATGCGACCAGCCTTCTCTGTGAAATTCCATCTGGAATGTTGGCTGATCGTTATTCCTATAAGACCAACCTTTATTTAAGTCGAATAGCAGGGATTGTGTCTTCTATTCTCATGTTGGCTGGGCAGGGAAATTTTTGGATTTATGCACTAGCTATGGCGGTAAGTGCCTTGTCTTATAATTTTGATTCAGGAACAAGCGCAGCAATGGTCTATGACTCGGCTGTAGAGGCTGGACTAAAGGAGCGTTATCTATCCATTTCAAGTTTCATATCAGGAGTGTCAGAAGGAACCCAGTCTTTGGGGACAGTGCTAGCAGGATTTTTTGTTCATGGTCAATTGCACCTGACCTACTATATCATGATTGCCACTTCTATCATAGTTCTTTTCCTGATTTGGATGCTGAAAGAGCCCAGTGTCAAAGTAGAAAAAGCTGATAGTGTGACCATGAAACAGATTATTTGGACTGTTAAGGATGAGTTGAAGAGAAATCCCATGCTTTTAAACTGGATGATTTTATCTCAGATTGTCGGAACACTCATGTATATGTTTTATTTTTACTATCAAAATCAGTTGCCAGATTTAAGTAGTTGGCAAATTTCAGCAGTTATGCTACTTGGAAGTCTCTTGAATATCCTCGCAATCTATCTAGCGAGTAAGATTGGAAAGAAATATGCTGCCTTGAAGCTTTTTCCTATTCTCGTCCTGCTGACTGGAATCACCTATATGCTGTCCTACTTTGGAACACCTCTAATCTATATTCTGATTTATTTGATTAGTAATGCTCTGCATGCTCTTTTTAAGCCGATTTTTGACAATGATTTGCAAGGGCGCCTTCCAAGTGAAGTAAGGGCAACCATGCTGAGTGTCTATTCTATGATGTTTAGCCTAAGTATGATTGTGTTCTTTCCACTGACAGGCTGGTTGATTGACAATTTAGGCTTTGTAGTAGCATTTCTTTATCTAGGCTTCTTTTTAGTCATGATTAGCCTTCTACTGCCTATATTTTTAGGAAAAAT
>CAUUIG010000012.1:0-24799 GCA_963545095.1 uncultured Streptococcus sp. | reverse complement strand
CGGTATCTTTGCTTGGTACAGAAAACAAATGATCAAACGTAACGAAGAGTACGCAACAAAAGCAAAATAATGCGCTCCTATAAAATGTAAACTCAATGAAAATCAAAGAGCAAACTAGGAAGCTAGTCGTAGGTTGCTCAAAACACAGTTTTGAGGTTGTAGATAAGACTGACGAAGTCAGTGACCATATCTACGGCAAAGCGACGCTGACGAAGTTTGAATTGGATTTTCGCAGAGTGTAAATTGTTGAAACTAGGTTGTCATACCATTAGGAGTGACAGCCTAGTTTTTTATAAACTATCAAGAAATCGGAGAAAATAATGGTAATTGAATTAAAATCAGAACAATTAAGAGTTCAATTTAACAGTTTTGGTGGGGCTCTTTCTTCTATAAAAGATGCTGAGGGACTGGAGTATTTGTGGCAAGGGGATGCTACTTATTGGAGTGGACAAGCTCCTGTCCTCTTTCCCATCTGTGGTTCATTGAGAAAGGATACAGCCCTCTATATAGATGAGAAGGGACAAGAAAGCAAAGGAAACATTCCTCGTCATGGTTTGGTTCGTAAGAAAGAATTTGAATTAGTTGAACAGACAGACAAGAGTGTAACTTTTGCAATTGAAGACGATGAGAATAGCTATCAAAACTATCCTTATCATTTCCGCCTAGAAATCACTTATATCCTTACTGGAAAGACAGTACGGACTCAATACAAGATTTTCAATAAAGAAACTAGCAAGGTCATGCCTTACTTTATTGGTGGACATCCAGGATTTAATTGTCCTCTACTTGATGATGAAGTCTATGAAGATTACTATTTAGAGTTTGAGAAAGAAGAGACTTGCTCTGTTCCACGTCCTTTCCCAGAAACAGGTATGTTGGATTTCCAAGATAGAAGTCCATGGCTAGAGGGGCAAGCAGAATTAGATCTTAATTATGATCTTTTCAGCACAGATGCAGTTACCTTAGATGAATTGCAATCTAGAACAATTGCCCTTCGTTCTCGTAAACATGATAAGGGATTGAAAGTGCACTTCGCAGAGTTTCCAAATCTCATTATCTGGTCAACTTTGAATAAGAGCCCTTTCATTGCCTTTGAGCCATGGTCTGGCTTGTCAACATCTCTTGAAGAAGGAGATCGTCTAGAAGATAAGAAGAATGTTCGTCTCCTAGAACCTGGTCAAGTGGTTCAAATTGGTTTTGATATCGAAATTTTTTAGATTGAAAAATAAAACACAAAAACAAACATTAACTGTTGACTTTTTCAGAAAATAGGAGTATATTATGTTTGTAAGCAACAAATGATGTTTGTAACAAACAAATAATCACTTGTTATATTTTCTTTCGCAGAGAAGGATTATTTCTAGGGAAATGGTTTCCTAAACTTGAATAAGGTGTCATTCATCTCATTCAATCCAATTTGTCAATAAACTGCTAGAAAGCTTTTTGTAGATGAACTGCTAACTATAAAAGTCTTTACTAGCCTAGAAAAATAAAAAGGAGTATACAATATGTCTATTGTTATCGGTGCAGATGCTGCAGGTTTGAGATTGAAAGAAGTTGTGAAAGACTTCTTGGAAAAAGAAAACTTCCACGTTGTGGATGTTACAGCTGAAGGTCAAGACTTTGTTGATGTGACTCTTGCTGTTGCTGCAGAAGTAAACAAAGAAGAACAAAACCTTGGTATCGTGATTGATGCTTATGGTGCTGGTCCATTCATGGTTGCAACAAAAATCAAAGGAATGGTTGCTGCAGAAGTATCTGACGAACGTTCAGCTTATATGACTCGTGGTCATAACAACTCACGTATGATCACTATGGGTGCACAACTTGTTGGTGATGAATTGGCTAAAAACATCGCTAAAGGATTTGTTAACGGTAAATACGATGGTGGACGTCACCAAATTCGTGTTGATATGTTGAACAAAATGTGCTAATTAGATTACAGTAAGAAAGGTAAGTTAAAAATGAGAATTGCAATTGGATGTGACCACATCGTAACAGATGAAAAAATGGCGGTTTCAGAATTTTTGAAATCAAAAGGATATGAAGTCATTGACTTTGGTACATATGACCATACACGTACTCACTACCCAATCTTTGGTAAAAAAGTAGGGGAAGCTGTAACTAGCGGTCAAGCTGATCTTGGGGTATGTATCTGTGGTACTGGTGTTGGTATCAACAACGCTGTAAATAAAGTTCCAGGTGTCCGTTCTGCCTTGGTTCGTGATATGACAACAGCCCTTTATGCTAAAGAACAATTGAACGCCAATGTTATCGGTTTTGGTGGTAAGATTACTGGTGAATTGCTCATGTGCGATATCATCGAAGCTTTCATCCATGCTGAATACAAACCAACTGAAGAAAACAAAAAATTGATTGCGAAAATTGAACACGTTGAAAGTCATAATGCTCAACAAACAGATGCAAACTTCTTCACTGAATTCCTTGAAAAATGGGATCGCGGAGAATACCACGACTAAGAGGTGACCTATGATTTTAACAGTCACAATGAACCCATCCATTGATATTTCCTATCCCTTGGATGAGTTGAAGATTGATACTGTCAATCGTGTGGTGGATGTAACCAAAACGGCTGGTGGTAAGGGACTCAATGTTACTCGCGTACTTTCAGAATTTGGTGATTCTGTTCTTGCTACTGGTTTAGTGGGTGGCAAACTTGGTGAGTTTTTGGTTGAACATATTGATGATCAAGTAAAGAAAGATTTCTTCTCAATTCAGGGAGAAACTCGCAACTGTATCGCTATTCTACATGGTGAAAACCAAACAGAAGTATTAGAAAAAGGCCCTGAGGTTTTGGAACAAGAAGGTCAAGACTTTTTG
The DNA here is from genome assembly GCA_963545095.1 of uncultured Streptococcus sp. Classification (GTDB taxonomy): domain Bacteria; phylum Bacillota; class Bacilli; order Lactobacillales; family Streptococcaceae; genus Streptococcus. The sequence continues at coordinate 21,958 of CAUUIG010000012.1, read as the reverse complement.
GAACATTTCAAAAAACTCTTGGAGTCAGTTGAAGTAGTAGCTATCTCAGGTAGTCTGCCAGCTGGTCTTCCAGTGGATTACTATGCTCAACTTGTGAAAATTGCAAATGATGCTGGTAAGCCTGTTGTTTTGGATTGTTCAGGTGCAGCACTTCAGGCGGTTCTTGAGTCACCACATAAACCAACAGTCATCAAACCAAATAATGAGGAATTGTCTCAACTTCTAGGAAGAGAAGTTTCTGAGGACTTGGATGAATTAAAAGAAGTCCTTCAAGAACCTTTGTTTGCAGGGATTGAATGGATTATCGTTTCACTTGGTGCCAACGGTGCTTTTGCCAAACATGGTGACACTTTCTACAAGGTAGATATTCCTAGAATTCAGGTAGTCAACCCTGTTGGATCTGGAGATTCTACTGTTGCTGGAATTTCTTCAGGACTTCTTCACAAAGAATCGGATGCAGAATTACTCATCAAGGCAAATGTCCTTGGTATGCTCAATGCTCAAGAAAAAATGACTGGTCATGTCAACATGGCCAACTATCAAGCTCTATATGATCAATTAATAGTAAAAGAGGTATAAAATGGCTTTAACAGAACAAAAACGTGCACGCTTAGAAAAACTTTCTGATGAAAATGGTATCATCTCAGCTCTTGCATTTGACCAACGTGGTGCTTTGAAACGCCTCATGGCTCAACACCAAACAGAAGAACCAACTGTAGCTCAAATGGAAGAACTTAAAGTCTTGGTAGCAGATGAATTGACTAAATACGCTTCATCAATGCTTCTTGACCCTGAGTATGGACTTCCAGCAACTAAAGCTCTTGATGAAAAAGCTGGTCTTCTCCTTGCTTATGAAAAAACAGGTTATGACACAACAAGCACAAAACGCTTGCCAGACTGCTTGGATGTTTGGTCTGCAAAACGTATTAAAGAAGAAGGTGCAGATGCAGTTAAATTCTTGCTTTATTATGATGTAGATAGCTCAGACGAACTTAACCAAGAAAAACAAGCTTACATCGAACGTATCGGTTCTGAATGTGTGGCTGAAGATATCCCATTCTTCCTTGAAATTCTTGCTTACGATGAAAAAATTGCTGATGCAGGTTCTGTAGAATATGCGAAAGTAAAACCACACAAAGTTATTGGTGCTATGAAAGTCTTCTCAGACCCACGCTTTAACATTGATGTTTTGAAAGTAGAAGTTCCTGTTAACATTAAATATGTTGAAGGCTTCGCTGAAGGTGAAGTGGTTTATACACGTGAAGAAGCAGTAGCCTTCTTCAAAGCACAAGATGAAGCAACTAACTTGCCATACATCTACTTGAGTGCTGGTGTATCAGCTAAACTTTTCCAAGATACTCTTGTATTTGCTCATGAATCAGGTGCAAACTTTAACGGAGTTCTTTGTGGCCGTGCTACATGGGCTGGATCAGTTGAAGCTTACATCAAAGATGGTGAAGCAGCAGCTCGTGAATGGCTTCGCACAACTGGATTTGAAAACATTGATGAACTCAACAAAGTTCTTCAAACAACAGCGACTTCATGGAAAGAACGCGTGTAAGAAAGTCCTTCTAGTTTAGGAACATGAATCTAAAAAAATTTTTAAAAAAGTTACATGTAAGGGTTTACAAAATAACTTACTTGTGCTATACTTAAATCATAAGTTAATATGAATTAGAAAGTAACTATATGAAGTATAATAAAAATAAGGTATAGTTTATTTTACGAGCTAGGAAGGAAAAAATACGGAAACAATATTGCCAGAATAAACTATATTTAGATGCACATTTCAATTTGTTGTTTTATAAAAGGAGAAGATAAATGGCTACTAAAAAAAGTTTTAAAGCGTTAGTTGTAGGACTAGGTATTGTTTCAATATTCTCATCAGGCTTACCTATGGTTAGTCATTCTGTATTTGCAGATAGTGCCCTAACTACAGTAGATAAAGCAAATGATATTGTTTTGAATGTTGATGGGAATAAATTTTATAATGTTTCGGTTTCAGAAGATATTGTAAATGCTGGTCAAATTTTGGAAGATTATTTTTATGTAGATAAATTTGGAAATATAAATTTAAAAGGTACTCCTGAAGAGTTAGCAAAAAATATTGGTATTTCTGTACAAGAAGCAAGTTTGATGTATGAAGCTGTAACAGAGTTGCCCAACGTTTACGAAAGAGGTCCTGTAGGTTTTCGTTTCAATCTTGGTCCTCAAGTGAGGGGGATGGGTGGCTGGGCTGCTGGAGCTTTCGCTACTGGATATGCTGGATGGTATTTAAAACAATTTGCGGTTAATCCTGTTACGGCTGGGTTTGTTGCTGTGATAAGTGGTGCGATTGGCTGGGCTGTAAAAACTGCTGTAGAAAATTATTGGACAGTTGCTGAAGCTACAGTAGAAGTGCCGTTTGTGGATCTTGTTTACACCATAGATTTACCTTAAAGGTTATTTCTTTATGAATAGTTCTTTTAAAAAAATAACTGTATTTTGTTTTATAGTTTCTTGTGTTCTTTGTTTATTAGACTTAATGAATTTTAAAAATGTAGCTACTTTTTTATTTTTCTGTCTTCCTGTTTTTGTTTTGATTTACAAAAAAAAATAAAAACAGAGCCTCTGTTTGATGAATTTTAGAACATAGTTAAGTTTAAAAAAAGTTGTATGTAAAGGTTTACAAAATAACTTACTTGTGCTATATTTAAATCACAAGTTAATACAAGGTGAGTGTTACTAAGTAATATTAGGCATGATCACAGGTGAATTAGAAATCGGCTGATTTTCTAGTTCATTTGTGGTCATTTTTTGTACTCATATACCTTTAAGATATAAAAGGAGGTTGACATGTATCGAATTCTAAATCCAATGAATCATAATGTTTCACTTGTCAGAAATGATAAAGGAGAAGAGGTGATTGTAATTGGTAAGGGGATTGCATTCGGAAAGAAGAAGGGAGATTTGATTGCTGAAAATCAGGTTGAGAAAATCTTTCGGATGAAGACCGAAGAGTCCAGAGAAAACTTTATGGCTCTTCTCAAAGATGTTCCGCTTGATTTTATCACAGTGACCTATGAGATTATTGATAATCTCTCCAAGAAATATCACTATCCGATTCAAGAGTATCTCTATGTAACCTTGACAGATCATATTTACTGTTCTTACCAAGCTCTAGCACAAGGAAGGTACAAGGATAGTAATCTGCCAGATATTTCCACTAAGTATCCCGTCGCTTTTCAAATCGCAAATGAAGCATTTGAAATTTACCGTCAGAAGCTAGCAGATCATTTTCCTGAGGACGAAATTATTCGGATTGCTTATCATTTCATTAATGCCGAAGGTGAAAATGAAGTGGAACTTGTGGAGTCGATTGATAAGAGGAAAGAAATTCTCAGGAATGTTGAAGAAGTTTTAACGGACTATGCAATTCAACGAACTAAAGAGAATAACCATTTCTATGATCGCTTTATGATACATTTGAATTATTTCTTGGATTATTTAGACAGATCCAGAGATGATAACCAATCGCTTCTGGATATGGAAGATCATATTAAACAATCCTATCCAAAAGCGTTCGAGATTGGTTCCAAGATCTATGATGTGATTACGCAACATACGGGGCTTGATTTGTATAAAAGTGAACGTGTTTATCTAGTTCTACATATCCAACGTTTATTGTCATAAAAATTTATTTAAAACTATATAAGGAGAATTCTATCATGAATAGAGAAGAAGTAACATTGTTAGGTTTTGAAATCGTAGCCTATGCTGGCGATGCTCGTTCAAAACTATTGGAAGCTTTAAAGGCTGCTGAAGCTGGTGATTTTGCGAAAGCAGATAGCTTAGTTGAGGAAGCTGGTTCATGCATTGCAGAGGCTCACCACGCGCAAACAAGTTTATTGGCTAAGGAAGCTTCAGGTGAGGACTTAGCCTATAGTGTAACCATGATGCATGGCCAAGACCACTTGATGACAACTATCTTGTTAAAAGATTTGATGCACCATTTAATTGAACTGTACAAGAGAGGAGTTAAATAATGAATAAACTAATTGCATTTATTGAGAAAGGAAAACCTTTCTTTGAGAAACTATCTCGTAATATCTATCTTCGTGCTATTCGTGATGGTTTCATTGCAGGTATGCCTGTTATTCTCTTCTCAAGTATTTTTATCTTGATTGCCTTTGTACCCAACTCATGGGGCTTTAAATGGTCTGATGAAGTTGTAGCCTTTCTGATGAAACCTTACAGCTATTCAATGGGGATTCTAGCTCTCTTGGTAGCTGGTACAACAGCTAAGTCATTGACCGACTCAGTAAACCGTAGCATGGAGAAAACCAATCAAATCAACTATATGTCAACACTGTTAGCAGCAATTGTTGGTTTGTTGATGTTGGCAGCTGATCCTATCGAAAATGGTCTTGCTACTGGATTCTTGGGGACAAAAGGTTTGCTTTCAGCTTTCCTTGCTGCCTTTGTTACTGTAGCAATCTATAAGGTTTGTGTTAAGAACAACGTCACTATTCGTATGCCTGACGAAGTTCCACCAAATATCTCACAAGTCTTTAAAGATGTGATTCCATTCACTCTATCAGTTGTTTCTCTTTATGCTCTTGATTTACTAGCTCGTCATTTTGTTGGTGCTAGTGTAGCAGAATCAATCGGTAAATTCTTTGCACCATTATTCTCTGCTGCTGATGGTTATCTAGGTATCACCATTATCTTTGGTGCCTTTGCCTTCTTCTGGTTTGTTGGTATCCATGGTCCATCTATTGTTGAACCTGCTATCGCAGCAATTACCTATGCCAATGCCGAAGTCAACTTGAACCTTCTCCAACAAGGTATGCACGCTGACAAGATTCTTACTTCTGGTACACAAATGTTTATCGTTACCATGGGTGGTACTGGTGCGACACTGGTTGTTCCATTCATGTTCATGTGGTTAACAAAATCAAAACGTAATCGTGCAATCGGACGTGCTTCAGTAGTTCCAACATTCTTTGGTGTAAATGAACCAATCTTGTTTGGTGCACCACTTGTATTGAACCCAATCTTCTTCATTCCCTTTATCTTTGCTCCAATCGCAAACGTTTGGATCTTCAAATTCTTTATTGAAACACTTGGAATGAACTCATTTACTGCTAATCTACCATGGACAACTCCAGCTCCACTAGGTCTAGTTCTTGGTACTAACTTCCAAGTTCTATCATTCATTCTTGCTGCCCTTCTAATCGTGGTTGACGTAGTCATTTACTATCCATTCCTTAAAGTCTATGATGAACAAATTCTTGAAGAAGAACGTTCAGGTAAGTCTAATGATGAATTGAAAGAAAAAGTTGCTGCAAACTTCAACACTGCAAAAGCAGATGCTATTCTTGAAAAAGCAGGTGTAGAAGCAGGTCAGAATACAATTACAAAAGAAACAAATGTCTTGGTTCTTTGTGCCGGTGGAGGAACAAGTGGACTTCTTGCGAATGCTTTGAATAAGGCAGCAGCAGAGTACAATGTTCCTGTGAAAGCAGCAGCAGGTGGCTATGGTGCTCACCGTGAAATGTTGCCAGAGTTTGATCTTGTTATCCTTGCTCCTCAAGTTGCTTCAAACTTTGAAGATATGAAAGCAGAAACAGATAAACTCGGTATTAAACTTGCCAAGACAGAAGGCGCTCAATACATCAAATTAACCCGTGATGGAAAAGGTGCTCTAGCATTTGTACAAGCTCAATTCGATTAACGATAGGGACTGTGAAACAGTCTCCTCTCGTTACGGAAATCGCTATGGCGAATTTCCTAATCGCCTTGTTAATTCGTCGGTAAAAAGATATCGTTTTTACCTCCTCATGTCACAATTCGATTAATAATAGGGACTATGAAATAGTTTCCTCTCGTTACGGAAATCGCTATGTTGAATTTCCTAATCGCCTTATTAATTCGTTGGTAAAAAGATAATGTTTTTACCTTCTCATGTCACAATTCGGTGACTTGGTACAAGAAGTGAGATGGAGAAGGATGGCTCACTGACTCCTCTCCTCTCACTTTTACTTTATTTAAATCAAGAAATAGGTGAAAAAAATGACAAAAACACTTCCAAAAGACTTTATTTTTGGTGGCGCAACTGCTGCCTATCAAGCAGAAGGCGCTACACATACTGATGGAAAAGGACCAGTTGCGTGGGATAAATATCTTGAAGATAACTACTGGTACACTGCAGAACCAGCCAGTGACTTTTACAATCGATATCCAGTTGACCTAAAGCTAGCAGAAGAGTATGGTGTCAATGGTATTCGAATTTCTATTGCTTGGTCACGTATTTTCCCGACTGGTTACGGCCAAGTAAATGCTAAAGGTGTTGAGTTTTATCATAATTTATTTGCAGAGTGTCACAAACGTCATGTTGAGCCTTTTGTAACTCTTCATCACTTTGATACGCCAGAAGCTCTACATTCAAATGGAGGCTTCTTAAACCGTGAAAACATTGAACACTTTGTAGACTACGCGGATTTCTGTTTTGAAGAATTCCCAGAAGTAAACTATTGGACAACATTTAATGAAATTGGCCCAATCGGTGATGGTCAATACTTGGTTGGGAAATTCCCTCCTGGTATTCAGTACGACCTTGCCAAAGTTTTCCAATCGCACCACAATATGATGGTTTCTCATGCGCGTGCAGTCAAGCTATATAAAGATAAAGGTTATAAAGGTGAAATTGGTGTTGTTCATGCACTGCCAACAAAGTATCCTTTAGATCCTAAAAATCCAGCAGATGTTCGTGCAGCTGAGTTGGAAGATATTATTCACAATAAATTTATCTTGGATGCAACTTATCTAGGTCGCTATTCAGCTGAAACGATGGAAGGTGTCAACCATATTTTATCAGTCAATGGTGGTAGCTTGGATCTTCGTGAAGAAGATTTCGAAGTATTAGAAGCTGCAAAAGACTTGAATGATTTTCTAGGCATCAACTACTATATGAGTGACTGGATGGAAGCCTTTGATGGCGAAACAGAAATTATCCATAATGGTAAGGGTGAGAAAGGAAGCTCTAAATACCAAATCAAAGGTGTTGGTCGTCGTGTAGCTCCTGACTATGTACCACGTACGGATTGGGATTGGATTATCTACCCTCAAGGTTTGTATGATCAAATCATGCGAGTGAAGAAAGATTATCCCAACTACAAGAAGATTTATATCACGGAAAATGGTCTCGGCTATAAAGATGAGTTCGTTGATAATACTGTTTACGATGATGGTCGTATTGATTATGTGAAACAACACTTGGAAGTCTTGTCTGATGCTATTGCAGATGGAGCGAATGTAAAGGGTTACTTCATTTGGTCATTAATGGATGTCTTCTCATGGTCAAATGGGTATGAGAAACGTTATGGTCTCTTCTATGTAGACTTTGAAACTCAAGAACGTTATCCTAAGAAATCAGCTCATTGGTACAAGAAAGTAGCGGAAAGTCAGATTATAGACTAGTAGAATTAGTCATTAGATATAGAATTCTAGTGAGGGAAAAGATGTTCAAAGATTTTATTCAATCTATTTATGAAAAAGTTTATATTATCAACTTTAAAAAATGTTCTCAAATACCTTGTTTGACTAATGAGGAGCTGAAAAATCTTGGGAAATGGTATGTCTCTATCGGTAAAGAATGGATTTGTCATTCAGACTATGAGCTAGAAGAATTTAAAAATATCTTTTTAAATTGTATCAGTCCTGAAGAACGGGATAATATCTCCTTTGATTCAGATTTTATGCCGTTTCAACAATCATAAAGAATATAGGAAACTCTTTATAAAAATCTTCATCAAAAAATGCGTCATATCAAGATTCTTATTTTCTTGATATGACGCATTTTAAATTTTATCAATCCTCAGTTTTATGGTTTAGAAAGAATAATTTTTGTTTGTTTTGAAAGTTGTTCAAACGTTTCTTTGCTCAGCTTAGAGTCTGAAACGATGGTATCAATATCAGAGATATTGTAGAAGGTATAAAAATCAAATTTATTGAACTTACTATTGTCAGCTAGTAAGTATTTTTTATTGGAATTATTGAGGGCGATGCGTTGAGATTCACCTTCCTCTTCACTAAAGGTCGCAATCGCATTGTCCTTAATACCATTACAGCTAACGAAGGCTTTAGAAAATTGAAGATTGGCTAAGTTTTGCAAGGTTAGTGTTCCCACAAAGGCTCCAGTGATAGAGCGATAGTTTCCACCAATTAAAATCAAATCTGTTAGTTTTCGTTCGTTTAGGATGAGAAAGACTGGTAAACTGTTTGTTACAACACGAATATTATCAATTGGAAGTTCACGGGCAAAAGATTCCAAGGTCGTACCAGGGCCGATAAAAATAGTTTCACCCTCATCAATTAAATGGCCTGCAAAACGGCTAATTTCTTGTTTTTCTGCGATTTGTAAGCTTTGTTTTTCAATATTGGAACGTTCATTATTTAAAATAGAACCTGTGCGAATTTTCTCAGCTCCCCCGTGCACTCGAACAAGTAAATCCTTGTCTGCTAACTCTTGCAAGTAGCGTCTAGCAGTCATATCTGATACATCTAAGCGAGTCATGATTTCTTTTACAGTAATAGTTCCTTTTGTATTTACCGTTTCTAGAATATTATCTAGTTTTTCCTGCTTTAACATCCTTATCACCTCTATTTCTATTACTATTTTATCATAAAGTGTTCAATCAATCAATTTAAAAAACAAAAGAAAACAAAAACAAAAATATCATGGTTGTTTTAAACAAACCATGATATTTGTTATCAGTTCTGGGATAATTGAATTAGTCCAAACCGTAGTTGTAGTCATCGTCTTGCATGGCTTCAACTTCACCAAGAAGGTAACCATTTCCGACTTGAGAGAAGAAGTCGTGGTTGGAAGTTCCTGTTGAAATACCGTTCATAACGATTGGGTTGACATCATCAGCTGAATCTGGGAAGAGTGGATCTTGTCCCAGGTTCATGAGTGCCTTGTTAGCATTGTAGCGAAGGAAGGTTTTGACTTCTTCCGTCCAGCCAACACCGTCATAGAGGCTCTCTGTATAACCTTCTTCATTCTCGTAAAGAGTATAGAGCAGGTCGTACATCCATTCTTTGAGTTTTTCTTGCTCTTCTTCAGGCAATTCATTGAAACCAAGTTGGAATTTGTAACCAATGTAGGTTCCGTGAACAGACTCGTCACGAATAATCAATTTAATAATTTCAGCGACGTTGGCTAGTTTGTTGTTACCAAGATAGTAGAGGGGAGTGAAGAAACCTGAATAGAAGAGGAAAGTTTCAAGGAAGACGCTGGCAACTTTCTTTTCAAGTGGGCTACCGTTTAGGTAGATTTCGTTGATAATCTCAGCCTTCTTTTGTAGGTAAGGATTGGTATTGGTCCATTCGAAAATTTCTTCAATCTCAGCCTTGGTATTTAGGGTAGAAAAGATTGATGAGTAAGATTTTGCGTGGACAGATTCCATAAATTGGATGTTATTGAAAACAGCTTCCTCATGCGGTGTACGGATGTCTGCGCGAAGGGCTTGAACCCCTGTTTCAGATTGCATAGTGTCGAGAAGGGTTAAACCACCAAAGACTTTTCCAACTAAGTCTTTTTCCTTGTTTGATAGTTTTCTCCAGTCGTCTAGGTCATTTGACAAGGGAATACGTGTATCGAGCCAGAATTGCTCCGTCAGTTTTTCCCAAGTTGATTTGTCGATGACATCTTCGATGGCATTCCAGTTAATGGCTTTGTAGTAAGTTTCCATTTGAAATCTCTTTCTGTGTTTAGTATTGCGAACTCACAATTATTCTATTTTACCATAATTCTATAGGAGTATCGCACAAAAAGTCGGAAGCCCGACTTTTAAAATGTTACATAAATTATGTTATGACATAGTAGATTTGATTTTATCAGTGCTGCTTAGGGGAAAAATAGTGTTTCTATGCTAGAAACTAAATCACACAGCTTTCACATTGATTGGCACCGACTTCTCCACCATCATCTGTAAAGGTACGGACGTAGTAGATAGACTTGATACCCTTGTTAAAGGCATAGTTACGAAGGATAGACAAATCACGTGTCGTTTGTTTGTTTTCCTTCTTCCATTCGTAAAGATCTTTTGGAATGTCACTACGCATGAAGAGAGTGAGTGAAAGTCCTTGGTCCACGTGCTCAGTTGCAGCAGCGTAAACATCAATCACCTTACGCATATCCATGTCGTAGGCAGAAGTGTAGTAAGGAATGGTTTCTGTTGACAATCCAGCAGCTGGATAATAGATTTTACCGATTTTCTTTTCTTGACGTTCTTCGATACGTTGCGTAATCGGGTGGATAGAAGCAGAAACATCGTTTATGTAACTGATAGAACCATTTGGCGCTACAGCAAGGCGGTTTTGGTGGTAAAGACCATCTGCTTGAACCTTGTCACGAAGTTCAGCCCAGTCAGCAGCACTTGGGATAAAGACATCTTTAAAGAGTTCTTTAACACGGTCTGATTTTGGAACAAATTCGCCTGTCACATACTTGTCGAAGTAGCTTCCCTTAGCATAGTCTGATTTTTCAAAGTTGTGGAAGGTGATACCACGTTCACGCGCAATATTGTTTGACTCAACTAAAGTCCAGTAGTTCATAAGCATAAAGTAGATGCTTGTAAATTCAACCGATTCGGCTGAACCGTATTCGATCAATTGTTGCGCTAGGTAGCTATGAAGTCCCATGGCACCAAGTCCAAAGGTGTGAGCTTGGCTATTTCCATGGTCAATAGTTGGCACAGCTACGATATGTGAACTATCTGTAACGAAAGTAAGGGCACGAACCATAGCACGGATAGAACGACCAAAGTCAGGTGAAGTCATCATGTTGACCACGTTGGTTGAACCAAGGTTACATGAAACATCTGTTCCCATTTGAAGGAATTCTTGAGCATCGTTGATCAAGCTTGGTTCTTGGACTTGAAGAATCTCAGAACACAAGTTACTCATGATAATTTTTCCATCAACAGGATTTGCACGATTAGCCGTATCAATGTTGACTACATAAGGGTAGCCAGACTCTTGTTGCAATTTAGAGATTTCAGTTTCCAAATCACGCGCCTTGATTTTTGTTTTGCGGATATTTGGATTTGCGACCAGTTCATCGTATTTTTCAGTGATGTCGATGTAGTTAAATGGCACACCATACTCAAGCTCTACAGAATAAGGGCTGAAGAGGTACATTTCTTCATTTTTACGCGCCAATTCGTAGAATTTATCTGGAACTACAACACCAAGTGATAGAGTCTTGACACGAACTTTTTCATCGGCATTTTCTTTCTTAGTCGAAAGGAAGGCGATGATATCTGGATGAAAGACGTTGAGGTAGACAACACCAGCACCTTGACGTTGCCCCAATTGGTTTGAGTAAGAGAAGCTGTCCTCAAAAAGCTTCATAACTGGTACAACACCAGAAGCTGCTCCCTCATAACCTTTGATAGGTGCACCAGCTTCACGAAGGTTGCTGAGGGTAATTCCCACACCACCACCGATACGTGAAAGTTGAAGAGCTGAGTTGATAGAACGTCCGATAGAGTTCATATCATCAGTGACTTGGATCAAGAAGCAAGATACCAACTCCCCACGACGAGCACGTCCAGCATTCAAGAAGGAAGGAGTAGCAGGTTGGTAGCGTTGGTGGATGATTTCATTGGCAATATCGATTGCAACAGCCTCAGTACCATCAGCGAAATAAAGGGCGTTAAAGAAAACACGGTCTTCCATACTTTCAAGATAATATTCACCGTCGTTTGTTTTTAAGGCATATTGATTGTAAAATTTATAGGCAGCCATGAAAGACTTAAATTGGAAGTTTTGATCTTTGATAAATTGATACAATTCTTCCAAGAACTCTGGACGGTATTTCTTGATAAAGGCTGTTTCGATGTAGTTGTGGTCAATGAGGTAGTTGATTTTATCTTTGATTGAATCAAAAACCATAGTGTTTGGAACTACATTTTCTTTAAAGAAGGCATCCAAGGCTTCCTTATCTTTATGAAGCATGATTTGTCCATTAACAGGACGGTTGATTTCGTTATTGAGACGGAAGTAAGTCACGTCCTCAAGATGTTTTAATCCCATAAAATTTCCCTTATCTAATTACAAAAGAAAGGCTTCTAAGTTAGCCCTAGAAGCAGTTTCTTCTGGATGATGTATTAAGATTATGCTAATTGTTTCAGTTTTCCTGGTTGGAAACCTGAAAAGACTTCAGTTGGTGTTTGGATAACAGGAGCTGCGCTGAAACCGAGCTCTTTAACTTGATCGATGTACTCAGGTTGCTCATCAAGATTGATTTCACGATAAGCGACATTATTACTGTCCAAGAAACGTTTGGTCATCTTACATTGGACACAGTTGTTTTTAGAATAAACGGTTACCATTGTGTAACTCCTCTTTCAAAATAGATTACTTTCTTAGTATATCAGAAAATAAATTTTTGTCAATGATTTAAAACTAAATATAGTGGTCTGTTTTTCTACATAACCTAACAAAACACAATATATAGTGTTTGTTTTGTGAAATAATGATAATTATCCTATAATTTGTTTTTTGAAAAACTATATCCTGTGTTTTGTTATCTAGAATAGAAGATTTTCAGCAAGTTATCTGAAAGGAAATCGAATAAATCCCATAAAATGCTTGAAAAAAATCCTAGAAGATGATATAATACCAAATTGTAAGGGTTATCACATATAACTCAAAAAAGAAAGAACAAAAGGAGAGTCAAACTATGGCTTCTAAAGATTTCCACGTAGTGGCAGAAACAGGTATTCACGCACGTCCAGCAACATTGTTGGTACAAACTGCTAGCAAATTTGCTTCAGATATCACTCTTGAGTACAAAGGTAAATCAGTTAACCTTAAATCAATCATGGGTGTTATGAGTCTTGGTGTTGGCCAAGGTGCTGACGTAACTATCTCAGCTGAAGGTGCAGATGCAGATGACGCTATCGCTGCAATCTCAGAAACAATGGAAAAAGAAGGATTGGCATAAGGAAAATGACAGAAATGCTTAAAGGAATCGCAGCATCTGACGGTGTTGCAGTTGCAAAAGCATATCTACTCGTTCAACCGGATTTGTCATTCGAGACTGTTTCAGTCGAAGATACAAACGCAGAAGAGGCTCGTTTGGATGTTGCTCTTGAAGCTTCTCAAAACGAGCTTTCTCTTATCCGTGAGAAAGCTGTAGGTACGCTTGGTGAAGAAGCGGCTCAAGTTTTTGACGCTCATTTGATGGTTCTTGCTGACCCAGAATTGATTGGTCAGATTAAAGAAACAATCCGTGCTAAGAAAGTCAATGCTGAAGCAGGTCTTAAAGAAGTGACTGACATGTTCATCACTATCTTTGAAGGCATGGAAGACAACCCATACATGCAAGAACGTGCAGCGGATATCCGCGACGTGACAAAACGTGTATTGGCAAACCTTCTTGGTAAAAAATTGCCAAATCCAGCTTCTATCAACGAAGAAGTAATCGTCATTGCGCATGACTTGACACCATCTGATACAGCTCAATTGGACAAAAACTTTGTAAAAGCTTTTGTAACAAACATCGGTGGACGTACAAGCCACTCAGCTATCATGGCACGTACACTTGAAATTGCAGCTGTATTGGGAACAAATAACATCACTGAAATCGTTAAAGACGGTGATGTCCTTGCCGTTAACGGAATCACTGGTGAAGTGATTATCAACCCAACAGATGAACAAGCGGCAGAATTTAAAGCAGCTGGTGAAGCTTATGCTAAACAAAAAGCTGAATGGGCACTTTTGAAAGATGCTCAAACAGTGACTGCTGACGGTAAACACTTCGAGTTGGCTGCTAACATCGGTACTCCAAAAGACGTTGAAGGTGTTAACAACAACGGTGCAGAAGCTGTTGGACTTTACCGTACAGAGTTCTTGTACATGGATTCTCAAGATTTCCCAACAGAAGACGAGCAGTATGAAGCATACAAGGCTGTTCTTGAGGGAATGAATGGTAAACCAGTGGTTGTTCGTACAATGGATATCGGTGGAGATAAGGAACTTCCTTACTTCGATATGCCACACGAAATGAACCCATTCCTTGGATTCCGTGCCCTTCGTATCTCTATTTCTGAAACTGGAGATGCAATGTTCCGTACACAAATCCGTGCCCTTCTTCGTGCTTCTGTTCATGGTCAATTGCGTATCATGTTCCCAATGGTTGCCCTTTTGAAAGAATTCCGTGCAGCTAAAGCAGTTTATGAAGAAGAAAAAGCAAACCTTCTTGCTGAAGGTGTTGCAGTTGCGGATGATATCCAAGTTGGTATCATGATTGAAATCCCTGCAGCAGCTATGCTTGCAGACCAATTTGCTAAAGAAGTTGACTTCTTCTCAATTGGTACAAACGACTTGATCCAATACACAATGGCAGCAGACCGTATGAACGAACAAGTTTCATACCTTTACCAACCATATAACCCATCAATCCTTCGCTTGATCAACAACGTTATCAAGGCAGCTCACGCTGAAGGTAAATGGGCTGGTATGTGTGGTGAAATGGCTGGTGACCAAACAGCTGTTCCACTTCTTGTCGGAATGGGATTGGATGAATTTTCTATGTCAGCAACATCTGTCCTTCGTACACGTAGCTTGATGAAGAAATTGGACACTGCTAAGATGGAAGAGTACGCTAACCGTGCCCTTACAGAGTGTTCAACAATGGAAGAAGTTCTTGAACTTCAAAAAGAATACGTTAACTTCGATTAATGTCATTAACCTTGTAACCTAGTTGCAAGGTTTTTTGACGTATTTTGGGAAAGTATAGTCTAATAAAGTCCACTTTTCAATGAGTCAGAGGAATGATATAATAGGGGAAAGTAATTAGAATAAGAGAGAAATCATGTCTAAAGAAATTGATATTGAGTATTACCATCAGCTAGCCTTGCAAAAGCAGAAGGAGCATCGTAAAGTTTTAGCCAATTTAAAGAAAAAGCCACCAAAAAATCTAGATAAGATAGCCCAGCAGATTCACCAAGAAGTCTTTGAGGAGATTGATTGCACCGCCTGTGCTAACTGTTGTAAGACTTTGGGACCTGACTTTAAAGAAGCGGATATTACACGAATCGCCAAGTATTTTAAGATGAAATTACCAGCTTTTGAAGCAGAATTCCTTCAGGTAGATGAAGATGGGGACAAGGTTTTTAAATCCATGCCTTGTCCCTTTCTAGGAGGAGATAATCTCTGTTCCATCTATGAAGTTCGGCCAAAGGCCTGTCGTGAATTTCCCCATACAGACCGTAAAAAGATCCATCAAATCAACCATTTGACGATTAAGAATACTTTGACCTGTCCGGCAGCCTATCTCTTTGTTGAGAAATTAAAGGATAAGTTATAGAGATTTATTATAAAGATACTGTTCTAACTCTGTAGAAATCATTTCTATGGAGTTTTCTCTTTATGGTCTATTTTTGAGAAATCATCAATTTATTTTTATAAAAAAGCAGTTATAAGGATTTTTTAAGCAAGTGAACGTATACTTATACAAACAAAAAGAAAGAGGTACAGCCATGAATTATCTAGTTATTCCAGCTTATCAACCTGATTTTAATCTGCTAACACTGATTGAAAAAATTCACAAGAAGGGTGATTTTTCTATCATTGTGATTGATGATGGTAGTTCTCCTGAATGTAAAGAAATATTTGCTCAGGCTGAAAACTATGGGACTGTACTCCGTCATCAGGTAAATCAGGGTAAGGGACAAGCTTTGAAAACAGCTTTTGCTTACATTCAATCCCTCAAGATGCCTGGAACTATCGTTACAGCAGATGCGGATGGTCAACACAAGAGCTGGGACATACTCCGCACTAGTAACAAGGCGAACGAAAATCCTAGCACTCTGGTTCTTGGTGTTCGTGCTTTTACTGGCAAGGTTCCCTTGCGTAGTCGCTTTGGAAATAGCTTGACACGTATCTTATTTAAAATCCAAACAGGTGTAGTAGTTTCGGATACACAGACAGGACTTCGTGCTTTCACGACAGACTTGATTCCTTTTGTGATGGAAGTGGAAGGACAACGCTATGAGTATGAAATGAACATGCTATTGGAAGCCAGCAAGCAATATCCGATTTTGGAAGTTCCTATTGAAACAGTCTATATAAACGACAATCAAGCTTCTCACTTCCGACCTATTCGAGATGGTTTAATGATTTACAAAAACATTTTGAAATTCGCTCTTTCATCATTGAGTAGTTTTATCGTGGATTATTTAGTTTATACTTTTTCTATTCTTTTCTTGAGCTTTATTCCATCAGGTTTACACCTCCTCCTATCAAATGGGCTGGCTCGTGTGACAAGCTCTATCTTCAACTTTTCGACTAATAAAAAATTGGTATTTAAAAATAATGCAAGTAATTTAAAAACAGGTGCAGGTTATTTAACCTTGTCTATTGTTCTCTTTTTCTTAGATACTCTCCTAATTAGCCTTTTTAATACAGGTTTCGGAATCAATTTATTCATGGCTAAAATTTTTGTAGGAATGCTTCTCTTTGTGGTATCTTGGACTGTTCAGACACGATTTATTTTCAAAGAAAGGACTTGTTATCCAGTATGAAATTTTTTAAGAAAGCTTATCTATACGCCTCGGTCTTTGGCTTGCTTCTGACAAGTTCCTTTACCTATTCGATGTTAAAGACATTTGTACTAGCGGAGACTATCTCCACTGTATCTAATACTAACTCGACATTTAACACAGCAGTAGCAAGTCAATCAGCAAAAAATGCCCAAGTAACAGATACCAGCTATTCAGATGGAAATATCAGTGTCAATCTAACTGAAAAGACGGTGCATGATACGCAAATCTATGTGGCGGATGTGACTCTGAGCTCTGCAGATTATCTGAAAACAGCTCTAGCTCAAAACTCCTATGGAACCAACGTCACAGCCAAAACCTCTGTGACAGCAGCTGAAAACAATGCTATTTTAGCTGTCAATGGCGACTACTATGGAGCTAATAGCTCAGGTTATGTTATCCGTAATGGTGTTGTCTATCGGGATAGTGTCCGTGAAGACGCCAGTAATGGTGACCTTGCCATTTACAAGGATGGCTCTTTTAAAATCATTTACGAGAACCAAATCTCAGCTGACCAGTTAGTTCAAGATGGTGTAGTTAATCTACTGGCATTTGGTCCGTCTCTAGTTGAAAATGGTGAGATTTCTGTCGGTATCAATACAGAAGTTGGGCAGGCTATGGCTTCAAATCCTCGTACAGCTATTGGAATTATCGATGAAAACCACTATATCATTGTTGTTTCAGATGGTCGTACCTCGGAGAGCAAGGGCTTGTCTCTTTACCAGATGGCAGAAGTGATGAAATCTTACGGAGTGAAGACGGCCTACAACCTAGATGGTGGAGGTTCTTCAACTCTCTACTTCAATGGTCAGGTAATCAATAAACCGACTACAGGTGGAAGCAAAATATCAGAAAGGGCGGTGAGTGATATTGTCTACATTGGTTACTAAAAATAAAAACAAATGCCTCCAAAAGACGCTAGTCGGCTATAGCATTCTTACTATTTTCTTTTTAGTATTTAGCCGTATCTACGAGTCTTTCAGTTTTGGGGAAACCTCCCTTCATATGCACTATCTTTTTGTAGTCCCTCTAGTAGGGGGCGTCATTCTGGCATTACTGTTGAAAATCATTCCAAACTTAGGGCGAATCAGTCTAAACTTATGGAACTCGTCAGTAGCTGTTCTAACAACTGGTATGCTTTTTCGCGGAATCGTCAATCTATCAGGTCGTTCAACGGCTCTAGATCAACCCTACTGGTATGTTGGTATAGCTTTTGCTATCTTAGCTATAGTATCACTTTTCTTTCAGAAGAAAAATAGTAAGTAATTAGCTTAAAAGTGAAAAAACTGGTTGTTGAGAGAAACAGCCAGTTTTATTGTGGTATAATGAAGTAAGAAAACACTTCAACCTACTTGAAAATGAAGGGGGAACTCTGTGCCTAGACCGAAAACGAAAGAGGAATTAGTGCTAGCCTCTAAGGAAAATTATGAAAAGCTTAACCTCTTCATCTCTCAATTAAGTGAAGATGAGCTACAGACTCCATTTGATTTTTCAAGAGACCCAAAGAAAAAAGAAGCTCACTGGAAAAGGGATAAAAATCTAAGGGATGTCCTGATTCATCTTTATGAATGGCAGCAGTTACTTTTGACTTGGGTTCATTCTAATCAAGAAAGTCACAAAAGGTCTTTTCTTCCTGAACCTTATAATTGGAAAACTTATGGACAAATGAATGTTGCTTTTTGGAAGAAGCACCAGAAAACCTCCTTAGAAGAAGCGACTAGACTCCTAGAAGAATCACATAGGGAGGTTTTAGAGTTGATAGAAGTTTTTAGTAATGACGAACTCTTTAGCAAAGGTGTCTATAAGTGGACCGGCGGGACAAGTCTAGGTTCCTACTTTGTCAGTAGCACGTCAAGCCACTATGATTGGGCTCTGAAAAAACTCAAAGCTCACCGGAAGAATTGTAAGTCTCATTAGTTCAAGTGACAATGACATTCAGGAAAGATTCTTATAAGTTTCGAATAGCTTTTTTTCCTTGTCTTTGAGCAATTCTAGCTTTAGAATCCTTCAAAAATTAAAATTTAAGGCAATCAATGGCTTAGAATAGTGCGAAAACATTTAGTTTATAGGAATTCTAGGTCTAGAATTACATGGATATTTATGAAGTTAGGGTATTCGATAGTTAGGATTGTTCTATTCTGAAAGATTTGGGCTATCAATCTTCTAGAATAGTAGTTTGCCAATGAATTTTGTTGAAAGATTCCTTGTTTTATGGTAGTCTAAAGTAAAAGAAAGCCCTACCATTATATTTGTATCTTTAATCTGACTTGGTTTAGGTCTAGAAGAGGGATAGATATTTTAGATTTCCAAATAACAATTATATTTTTACTTGCAAAAATGTATTTCAACTTTACCTAATGTAGAGGAAGGAATATCATGAAACGTTTATGACTTGTTGGAAAGAGAATGGGAACTAAAAATGGATTACTTTTGCATATTAGGAGTAGGTGGATGAGTAATCTAGAGTCAATTCGTAAAGCGCATATCATCGTGTCGGGTGCCTATCTATTTTTATCATTAAGGGCGCCGCTCGTTAGCAGCACAGAGTATTTCTTGCTTATTTTTTTAGCGTTTCTCTATTCAATAGTATCGCTACCTATATACTCTGTAAAGAATAAAATAGTATCTATTTGTTTGGCTATAAACTCGATCCTGTTAATGAGTTTTCCAATTTTAATCAATAAATTTTTCCCAGGAAACGTTTCTACTTATATCGTATTAATAAGTATTTTTATTCTGGAGTTCTTAATCTTTAATAAAATTGGTAGAGATTTTGATACTAGATTAGCTAGTGAATATAGGAAAATCAGTCAGTTTAAAAGTAAGATGTCTCAATCTCCTTGGATAAAATATTTAGAGATTTCTAGTTTTATATTAACTATATTTCCATTTATTCTTCATGGTACAGTTGATAATCGTGTATTGGCTCTTATCTTTTTGATAAAAATTTGTGTAGATACTACGACAAAGTTTCTATTAAACAGAATCTTTAAGACAAGTGAGATGATGAAAAGGAGGATATTTTCTCTTTTTGTATTAGATTTAATTGTCTATTTATTTTTAGTCTATGTTTTAGCGATGCAAAAAGACGGATATCTGTTTTCAATTCTACTAATTTTTTCTAATTTCTCACTTCCCTTTATCAGAGAAAAAGAGTATGAATTATTTAAAAATAAGAAATGAGATAAACAGGGTCAAATCTTAGTTTTCTTTCAAATCAAATCAGATAGAGAAAGAATATCTTATCTAGGTAACAAAGTGCTTTAAACGCAGTCGACGATAACTGATTAGAGAACTATCCTACCCATGCAACGTTAAAGAGGAGAAATCTTATGAAACTCGTATCACCAAATAATTATGCTGCTATTGAGTAAGAAGAGGTGAGGTGTCTTGATGGGGGATTATCTCTACATAAAGACGGGGGAATGTTACAGTAAACGTAGCCACTGCTTATTTTATAGGAATTAAATATGTTTAAACTAAGCGATAAAGTCAGAGTGGTCTTTGCTCTTTTAGGAGCAAGTTCCATATTGGTTAGTATGTATCTTATACCTTTTATTAAAACTGAGAATCAATTTTGGGAAATACTTTTATTTATATTAGGTGTATTGCTAATTGGAATTGCGTTACTAAATCCCCCAAAAAATTAAATTTTAGAATAGTATTAGTGAGTAGGTAATCATTTCTTGATTGGATTTTTTAATGCTATTGATGAATGGGATGGAAAAAGTGACAATAAATTAAGGACAGGATGATAGTATTATAATGGTTGTTTTAATTTTGATGGTTGTGGTATTTCTGTATTATGTAATTACAGAGTATTTTCAGAATAGTTATATTGACTGTATACTATTTCTAACATTGCTGATTTCTCATTTGATATGGGATTACTATTTTTTGCCTATTGAAATTTTAGTGGCATTAAGTGGAGTAAATTTGCTATCAAGATTTTTCAAAAAAAAGAGAAGCCAATAGATTTGCCGATGAATCATTAAGACGAAAGGTAAAATGGGGATATTCAAAATGAAACATTTTATTGCTGGTCTCGGAGAGATAAAATTAGCTTTCTACATTTTATATGTTTTGCTAGGTCTAGCACCTTTATTTCACACTTATATAATAAATGCTGATACAAGTGTAGGAAAATCAACTTTAATTATTATAGGAGTAATCTCCGTATTTATTTTAACTAGTGCTCGAATTTATAGGAAATTTTTCTATAATTCACTAGAATAGCATGGGTTAGTTAATCCATTAGAACTATTATTCTTTGTGATACTATACCACTTTTAAGTTTTTACATTAAACAACCGAATGAAGTGAAACTTGTTTATCTTAGAAAGGAAAACTCTCAAATTGTCCTACAAATTTCTACTTTTCGACCTCGACCACACCTTACTTGATTTTGATGCTGCTGAGGATGTGGCTTTGACGCAACTTCTAAAAGAAGAAGGAGTTGTAGATATTCAGGCCTACAAAGACTTTTACGTTCCCATGAACAAGGCTCTCTGGAAAGATTTAGAGCAAAAGAAAATTAGTAAACAAGAGCTGGTTAACACGCGCTTTTCTCGTTTATTTGCTCATTTTAGACAGGAAAAAGACGGTAGGTTACTTGCCCAGCATTACCAATTTTATCTCGCCCAGCAGGGACAAACTCTTTCAGGTGCTCATGAACTCTTAGACAGCCTCATCGAGCGAGATTATGACTTGTATGCTGCGACAAATGGGATTACTGCCATCCAGACAGGGCGTTTGGCTCAATCTGGTCTAGCACCTTATTTCAATCAAGTCTTTATCTCTGAACAATTGCAAACACAAAAGCCTGATGCTCTCTTTTATGAAAAAATCGGTCAACAGATTGCTGAATTTAGTAAAGAAAAGACGCTGATGATTGGAGATTCTCTAACCGCAGATATCCAAGGTGGTAATAATGCTGGGATTGCCACTATCTGGTACAACCCTCATCACCTCGAAAATCACACACAAGCCCAGCCAACCTACGAAGTCCATTCTTACCAAGACTTGCTGGATTGCTTAGATAAACTGTAAAAAGTGGTTTCCATAGCCACTTTTTGCTATAATAGAGGCAGTAAAAACGAAGGAGTTGGCTATGGAACACTCGTCTTGGCATGTTTTGATTAAGGCGCAATTACCTGAGGGTTATTTTGGGAAAATCAATCAGTTTATGGAGCAGGTCTATTCTCAGGAGACTGTTTATCCACCCAAGGAAAAGGTTTTTCAGGCTCTCTTGACAACACCGCTTGAAGAGGTTAAAGTGGTGATTCTAGGACAAGATCCCTATCATGGGCCAGGTCAAGCGCAGGGCTTGAGTTTTTCTGTACCTGACTCTATCCCAGCTC
>CAUUIG010000011.1:0-24992 GCA_963545095.1 uncultured Streptococcus sp. | reverse complement strand
GATAAGGAGTTAAACCAATCAAAATACGTGGGACGATGGCAATGATAGCTGAGTAAATGTTTCCGTTTGGTACAAATGGGGAGAAGAGGTAGCTTGTCGGTAGAATTGTAATTGTGTTAACCGTCAAGCTAAGTAGCCCCATCAAAAATCCAAGTGTAACCCCAACGCGTGGACCGTAGATAATGCTGGCAATAATGACAGGAATATGAACAATGGTCGGTTTGATTGGAAATGGAAAAAGGTTAAAGATAAGTGAGCTCAGAAAGTGTATCACGAGCATGGTTGCAAAAAAGATAGCAATGGGCGCAATATTAGAGCGTTTTTTCATCGAGAGTTTCCTTTATTCTTTCTAAAATAATTGTGAGGTCGGCTAAAGCTCCTCGTCCATGGTCTCCACAAGCTAGTAGGGATTCCTTTGGAGCAATCAGCTGATAGCCATAGTTTTCTAATGTTTTCAGATTAGCCTGAGTTGCTGGATGGTCATACATTTTTGTATTCATAGCTGGTGCGATGAGTTTGGGAATATGACTTGGCAAGGCTAGAGCCATACAAGTTACCATGTTGTCAGCAAAGCCGTGGGCTAGTTTTGCAATAGTGTTAGCTGTTGCAGGGGCCACGATAAATAAATCTGCCTTTTTTCCAAGTTCGATATGATTAATCTGATTAGGATAGGGTTCCTTCATGACATCAAGGTGGACAGGATTCTGTGATAAGACCTGTAGTGTCAAAGGTTGGATAAACTCTGTAGCAGCCTGAGTCATTAAGACAGTGACTTGATGACCTTGTTTTTTTAGAGAACTGACTAAATCTGCCGACTTGTAAGAGGCGATTGATCCTGTTACAGCCAAGAGAATATGTGCCATAGCTTTCCTTTCTATGAATGATAGGCTTGAATTTTTTCAAGGAGGAGTTCTGCAATTTCTTCTTTAGTCTGGACTGTTTGAAGCTGTTCTTTTTCAACAAAGATTGCACGATGCTGGTTCGCTGAGATTTGAGTCAGGTCATTTGCGATAATCAAGTCTGCTTGGTTCTTGATAAGACTTTTTCTAGCAATGTCAACCAGATGATCTTCGGTAACATCAACCAGCAGTTTAAAGCCAATCAGATAAATAGCAGGATTCCATTCCTTGACTAGGGATATGATTTTGGGTGTCCTTTTAAGGAACAAAACTTGAACATCATCAGTTGAAGAAATCTTGGCTTGATGATTCTGCTTGCTTAAAAATTCTTCTAGATTGGAGCTAGCCTGAACTTCTTCTAGCCCAGTCATATAAACAGGAGTGTAGTCGGATACCGCCATTGAGTGAATCAAGACTTGATAATCCTGAACACGTTCTTGCATTTCTAGTAGAAGGTCCTTGGTATTGTTAATTTCTCGAATAGTTAGGTTGGGATGCGCTTCTGGCTTCACGGCTCGTTTTGTTGTTATCAAACAAACTTCATGCCCTGCAGCAAGCAAGGTTTCTGTGATAATTTTCCCCAAGTGACCTGTAGAATGGTTAGTGATAGAGCGGACGCTATCGATGGCTTCACTGGTACCGCCCGATGTAACTAAAATTTTCATAGCACTATTGTACACAAAAATAAACGGTAAGTAAAATGAAAGTGATAAAAATTTGGTAAAAGAAAAGAATATAGTTTCAAACTATAAAGCCATATAAAATTTAAGAAAGGAGTCTAAAAAGCTTAAAAATAGGGATATTTACGAACGTTTAGAGAGTTTTAGGATGTTAAAAATCTTGTTTTGTGTTATAATGAATTATCATATAAGAGGTTAGAGGAGTTTTGAATGAAAACAGATATTGAAATCGCACAGAGTATTGAGTTGAAGCCAATCGTTGATGTTGTAGAGAAACTTGGTATTTCTTACGATGATTTGGAGTTGTACGGAAAGTACAAGGCTAAGCTCAGTTTTGATAAAATTCGTGAAGTTGAGAGTAATCCAGTTGGGAAATTGATTTTGGTTACTGCCATCAACCCAACACCTGCAGGTGAAGGAAAATCAACCATTACCATTGGTCTTGCGGATGCCTTGAATAAAATTGGCAAGAAAACCATGATTGCTATTCGCGAACCATCTCTTGGTCCAGTCATGGGTATTAAGGGGGGGGCTGCAGGAGGTGGTTACGCTCAAGTTCTGCCAATGGAAGACATCAATCTCCACTTTACTGGAGACATGCATGCCATTACAACTGCCAACAATGCGCTTTCTGCCTTGATTGACAACCACTTGCACCAAGGGAATGAGCTGGGAATTGACCAACGTCGTATCCTTTGGAAACGTGTAGTGGACTTGAATGATCGTGCTCTTCGCCATGTGACCGTTGGACTTGGTGGTCCTCTAAATGGTATTCCACGTGAGGATGGTTTTGACATTACAGTTGCTTCCGAAATCATGGCAATTCTTTGCTTGGCAACAGACATCGAGGACTTGAAACGCCGTTTGGCTAATATTGTTATCGGTTATCGCTATGACCGAACACCTGTTTCTGTAGGTGATTTGCAGGTTGAAGGTGCCTTAGCTTTGATTTTGAAGGATGCGATTAAGCCGAACCTGGTTCAGACAATTTACGGAACACCTGCCTTTGTACATGGTGGTCCATTTGCTAATATTGCTCATGGATGTAATTCAGTCTTGGCAACAAGCACAGCCCTTCACTTGGCTGATTACACAGTTACTGAAGCTGGTTTTGGTGCAGATCTTGGTGCCGAGAAATTCCTTGATATCAAGACGCCAAACTTACCAACAGCTCCGTCAGCAGTTGTCATTGTCGCAACCCTTCGTGCCCTTAAGATGAATGGTGGTGTGGCTAAAGACGCTTTGACAGAGGAAAACGTAGAAGCAGTTAGAGCAGGTTTTGCCAACTTGAAACGCCATGTTGAAAATATCCGTAAATTTGGTGTACCTGCAGTTGTAGCTATCAATGAATTTGTCTCTGATACTGAAGCTGAAATTGCAGCTTTGAAAGAACTTTGTGCCTCAATCGATGTTCCAGTTGAGTTGGCTAGTGTCTGGGCTGATGGTGCAGAAGGTGGAGTAGCTCTTGCTGAAACGGTTGTCAAGACTATCACTGAAAACCCAGCTAACTATAAACGTTTGTATGACAATGACCTTTCTGTCCAAGAAAAGATTGAAAAGATTGTTACTGAAATCTACCGTGGTAGCAAAGTGAACTTTGAGAAGAAAGCTCAAACACAAATCGCTCAAATCGTTCAAAACGGTTGGGACAAATTGCCAATCTGTATGGCTAAAACTCAATACAGTTTCTCAGATAATCCAAATGCTCTTGGAGCACCTGAAAACTTTGAAATTACTATTCGTGAATTGGTACCTAAGCTAGGTGCAGGCTTCATCGTTGCCTTAACTGGTGATGTCATGACCATGCCAGGACTTCCAAAACGACCAGCAGCCCTCAACATGGATGTTGAAAGCGATGGAACAGTATTAGGCTTGTTCTAGTATATTGAAATTGACTTTATACTCTTCGAAAATCTCTTCAAACCACGTCAGCTTCACCTTGCCGTATATATGGTTACTGACTTCGTCAGTTCTATCTGCAACCTCAAAACAGTGTTTTGAGCAACCTACGGCTAGCTTCCTAGTTTGCACTTCGATTTTCATTGAGTAATAAATGAGTTTGGAGATTTTAATCCAAGCTCATTTTTTATCTAGATATAAGGAGTTGCCTTCTAGACGCAACCAGTCTAGGTAAAGATATTTTCCCTGATTTCTGATATAATAGAAATATTGACTTCAAGAGTAAGGAAGAGAAGATGAACGCATTATTAAATGGAATGAATGACCGTCAGGCTGAGGCGGTGCAAACGACAGAAGGTCCCTTGTTAATCATGGCAGGGGCTGGTTCTGGAAAGACCCGTGTTTTGACCCACCGTATCGCTTATTTGATTGATGAAAAGATGGTCAATCCTTGGAATATCTTGGCCATTACCTTTACTAATAAGGCTGCGCGTGAGATGAAAGAGCGTGCTTATAGCCTCAATCCAGCCACTCAGGACTGTCTGATTGCGACCTTCCACTCCATGTGTGTTCGTATTTTGCGTCGTGATGCGGACCATATTGGCTACAACCGTAATTTTACTATTGTAGATCCAGGGGAGCAGCGAACTCTTATGAAACGCATTCTCAAGCAGTTGAATTTGGATCCTAAAAAATGGAATGAACGAACTATTTTGGGGACCATCTCCAATGCTAAGAATGACTTGATTGATGATGTAGCTTATGCCGCCCAAGCTGGCGATATGTATACGCAAATCGTGGCCCAGTGTTACACTGCTTACCAAAAAGAATTGCGTCAGTCGGAGTCGGTTGACTTTGATGATTTGATTATGCTGACCTTGCGTCTATTTGATCAAAATCCTGATGTTTTGACTTATTATCAGCAGAAATTCCAATACATCCATGTTGATGAGTACCAAGATACCAACCATGCCCAGTACCAACTGGTCAAACTCTTGGCTTCACGCTTTAAAAATATCTGTGTGGTTGGGGATGCGGACCAGTCTATCTACGGTTGGCGTGGTGCTGATATGCAGAATATCTTGGATTTCGAAAAGGATTATCCCCAAGCCAAGGTTGTTTTGTTGGAGGAAAATTACCGTTCCACTAAAACCATTCTCCAAGCGGCCAACGAGGTCATTAAAAACAATAAAAATCGCCGTCCTAAGAATCTCTGGACTCAAAACGCTGATGGGGAACAAATCGTTTACTATCGTGCCAATGATGAGCTGGATGAGGCTGTATTTGTAGCCAGAACCATCGATGAACTTGGTCGGAGTCAAAACTTCCTTCACAAGGATTTTGCAGTTCTTTATCGGACTAATGCGCAGTCCCGTACTATTGAGGAAGCCTTGCTCAAGTCCAATATTCCTTATACCATGGTCGGAGGAACCAAATTCTACAGCCGTAAGGAAATCCGCGATATCATCGCTTACCTCAACCTCATTGCTAATTTGAGTGACAATATTAGTTTTGAGCGTATTATCAACGAGCCTAAACGTGGAATTGGCCCAGGTACTGTTGAGAAAATCCGTGATTTTGCAAATATGCAAAATATGTCTATGCTAGATGCTTCAGCCAATATTATGTTGTCTGGCATCAAAGGAAAAGCAGCCCAGTCTATCTGGGATTTTGCAAATATGATGTTAGATTTGCGAGAGCAGCTGGACCAGTTAAGCATTACTGAGTTGGTTGAGGCTGTCCTTGAAAAAACGGGTTACGTCGATATTCTTAATGCCCAAGCAACTCTGGAAAGTAAGGCTCGGGTTGAAAATATCGAAGAGTTTCTTTCTGTTACGAAGAACTTTGATGACACCTCTGATGTGTCAGAAGAGGAAACTGGTCTGGATAAACTGAGTCGTTTCTTAAATGATTTGGCCTTAATTGCCGATACAGATTCAGGTAGTCAAGAGACATCAGAAGTGACCTTGATGACCCTGCATGCTGCCAAAGGTCTCGAGTTTCCAGTTGTCTTTTTGATTGGGATGGAAGAAAATGTCTTTCCGCTTAGCCGTGCAGCTGAAGATCAAGATGAATTGGAAGAAGAACGCCGTCTGGCCTATGTAGGAATTACGCGTGCAGAGAAAATTCTCTATCTGACAAATGCCAACTCGCGCCTGCTTTTTGGTCGTACCAACTACAACCGTCCGACTCGTTTTATTAACGAAATCAGCTCAGACTTACTTGAGTATCAAGGTTTGGCCCGTCCAGCCAATACAAGCTTTAAGGCATCTTATAGCAGTGGTGGCCTTGCCTTCGGTCAAGGTATGAGTCTGGCCCAAGCTCTTCAAGACCGTAAACGCAGTGTTGCCCCAAAAACTATTCAGTCAAGCGGTCTTCCATTTGGTCAATTTACAGCTGGCGTAAAATCAGCGTCTAGCGAGGCGAATTGGTCCATTGGTGATATTGCCCTCCACAAGAAGTGGGGAGAGGGAACCGTTCTGGAAGTTTCAGGTAGCGGTGCTACGCAGGAATTAAAAATCAATTTCCCAGAAGTAGGTTTGAAAAAACTTTTAGCCAGTGTGGCTCCAATTGAGAAAAAAATCTAATTTTTCATCCTTCTCACGAATAATAAAGTGAGGAGGATTTTTATGTACAGTATTTCATTCCAAGAAGATTCACTATTACCAAGAGAAAGACTGGCCAAGGAAGGAGTAGAAGCGCTCAGTAATCAAGAGTTGCTAGCTATTTTACTCAGGACAGGAACACGTCAAGCTAGCGTTTTTGAAATTGCTCAGAAAGTCTTGAGCAATCTTTCAAGCTTAACGGATTTGAAAAAAATGACTCTGCAGGAAATGCAGAGTCTGTCTGGTATCGGACGTGTTAAGGCAATAGAATTGCAAGCTATGATTGAATTGGGGCATCGTATCCATAAATACGAGACCCTTGAGATGGAAAGTATTCTCAGTAGTCAAAAGTTGGCCAAGAAGATGCAGCAGGAATTGGGGGATAAAAAACAAGAGCACCTGGTGGCGCTCTATCTCAATACTCAAAATCAAATCATCCATCAACAGACCATTTTTATCGGTTCAGCTACTCGTAGTATTGCTGAACCGCGAGAGATTCTTCACTATGCTATCAAGCATATGGCGACTTCTCTCATATTGGTTCACAATCATCCTTCGGGAGCAGTAGCCCCTAGCCGAAATGATGATCATGTTACAAAACTTGTAAAAGACGCCTGTGACCTGATGGGGATTGTCCTCTTGGACCATTTGATTGTCTCACATTCTAGTTACTTTAGTTACCGTGAAAAGACGGATTTAATCTAAAGGTCATTAACGACATAGTCAAAGAGGTTTTTATCTTTGGGACGATTTTCAAATAGAAATTCTGGGTGCCATTGGACACCGAGAAAGGCGAAATCATCTGTACTCATGACAGCTTCAATGATACCATCCTTAGGATCATGAGCTGCAATCTTTAAGTTAGGTGCTAAATCTTTGATACTCTGGTGGTGGAAGGAGTTGATATGGGAAATTTCTCCATAGATTTCTCGAAGAACAGTATCAGGTTCTGTTACCAAGCGTTGGGTTGTGTACTCGGCGGAACAATCCTGCCAGTGGTCTTCGATATCTTGATACAAAGTTCCACCCATGGCAACGTTAAAGAGTTGAGTCCCACGACAGACGGAGAAAATAGGCTTTTTCTGTTTAATAGCTTCCTTGATGAGGGCCAGTTCGAAGATGTCTCTTTGAAGATGGTAGTCATCGCTATCAATGGTTTTTGGTTCACCATAGAATTTTGGATCAACATTTTGCCCACCTGTCAAGATGAGCTTGTCAATCATACTGATATAGTGGCAGGCCATTTCTTGATCACCAATCGGTAGGATGATGGGAATCCCTCCAGCGTCTTTAACGCCTTCAACAAAGCCTTTTGCTGCGTAGCTCATCATGATGTCATCATCTGGATGAGTTTTTTCGTTTCCTGTAATCCCAATAACTGGTTTTTTCATAAAATGATTTTCGCTTTCTAATCCTCTCTTCTCATGAAATAGAGGAGGGTTTGGAGTTCACTTGTCAAATCGACATACTGAACGACCACATCTTTTGGTAAATGCAGATGGACTGGTGAAAAACTGAGAATTCCTTTCACGCCAGCATCCACCAAGAGATTGGCAACCTCTTGTGACTTAACACTGGGAACGGTCAGGATAGCAGTCTTCACATCAGCATCCTTGATTTTTTCCTTGATTTGAGAAATCCCGTAAATGGGAATCCCGTCAGGAGTTTGGGTACCGACTTCAGGATGGTCATCTAGGTCAAAGGCCATGATAATCTTCATCTTGTTACGTTCGTGGAAGCGGTAGTGGAGAAGGGCATGGCCCATATTTCCAATTCCCACAAGCATGACATTGGTGATGGAGTTATCATTGAGCAAATCGGCAAAAAACGTCATCAGTTTTTTGACATCGTAGCCAAAACCACGACGACCTAGTTCACCAAAATAGGAAAAATCACGACGAACTGTCGCTGAATCAATACCGATGGCCTCTGCAATTTGTTTAGAGTTGGCACGTTCAATCTTTTCTGCATGAAATCTCTTAAAAATTCGATAGTAGAGAGAGAGTCTTTTCGCTGTAGCTTTTGGAATAGCAGACTGTTTATCTTTCACAAAATCACAACCTTTCTATTCTTCTATTTTATAGAAACATTGTGAAAAAATCAACAAAAACAAGAAAAAACTAAGAAAAATCTTAGTTTTGATGTAAAAAATCTGCATGTGATAGAAAACGGTAGAGGTCTCCGACCAGACCTTGGTAAACTTCCTGGCCCTTAAAGGTCAAAGAAGTCACATAAAGTGTATCTGGTAGGGTCACACATCCTGACAAAGCCAGCATGAGAGCTTCATAATCCTCATACTTGAGTGTACGCTCTACATGATAGCTATCCTTATAGGTTAGTTCAAACATATGGGACCTATCTTTCAGATTTTGTAAAGACACCACGTTCTACCAAGCTATCCATGAGGAAGTAGAATTTTTCCTGATGAATGTGGTGGTCTTCTGATTTGAAAATATCAACCAGACGAAGGCCAAACTTGTCAGTGATATTGATTTTAGCCCCTGTAAGTTCCTTGTTAATGATGATTTTGAGTTGGAAGCCTTCACCGCTGTTTGGAACCTTTTCAAGCAGGCGAGTTAGTTCATAGTTACCAACTTTTGTCTCAAAAAATGTGTTGTCCTTGAGGGTGAATTTTTTAACAGAAGGGCTAAGAGTGTAGTCGTAACGACAATTTTTTAACTGAATGGTTTTTTCAAATGCCATATGGCTAACCTCCGATAATTTCTTTTAAGGTTTTTGCGAGGGTTTGTAGGTCTTCAACAGTATTTTGTGGCGAGAGACTGATGCGAACGGATTCCTTTAAGCGTTCTGAATTTGCTCCGTACATGGCTTCAAGAACATGGCTGGATTGGACAATGCCTGCCGTACAGGCTGAGCCAGTAGAGATTGAAATTCCAGCTAAATCTAGCCGAAGGAGCAAGAGGTCGTTTTTCTGACCAGGAAATCCAATATTGACAACATAAGGGAGATGGTGTTCGCCTCTATTCAGGTAATACTGAACTCCCTCTAGCTCTGCCAGAAAGGAAGTTTCTAAATTTTGTACATGTTGAAAATGTTCTTCTTGCTGTTCTAGGTCCTCTTTTAGGGCTGCCACCATGCCTACAATGGCAGCTAAATTTTCAGTCCCTGCACGTTTTTTCTGTTCTTGGTCTCCGCCATGTAGATAGGAATCAAAATCCATGCTAGATGCGTAGAGAAAGCCGATTCCCTTAGGACCATGGAATTTATGGGCAGAAGCAGTGAGAAAATCAATGCCCAATTCTTCTGGGTGTATAGGGATTTTACCAATAGCCTGAACTGCATCGACATGATAAGCAGCAGGGTGTTGCTTGAGTATTTGGCCAATTTCAGCAATGGGCAGTAGGTTTCCTGTCTCATTATTGGCAAACATGGTAGAAACCAAAATCGTATCATCACGTAAAGCCTTTTGAATTTGCTGGACTGTGATTTCTTGATTTTCTGGCTGGATAATGGTTACTTCAAAACCAAAGTGTTGACCCAAGTAATCAATGGTTTCAAGGACAGCATGGTGCTCAATGGCAGTTGTGATGATATGTTTTCCTTGTTCTTGGTGACGAAGGCAGTAGCCAATGATGGCAGTATTGTTGCCTTCAGTCCCACCAGAAGTGAAAAAGATATGTTGAGGTTTTGTCCCCAGTAACTGGGCTAGTTCCTGACGGGCTTCTCGCAAGAGTTTACCAGCTTGACGACCATGAGCATGAATACTAGAAGGATTTCCATAGGTTTCTTGCATAACCTCGGTCATAGCTGAAATAGCAACTGCTGACATGGGAGTCGTTGCAGCATTGTCCAAATAAATCAAAGAATCACCTTATTTCTTTTTGTTGTAGGCAAAGAGTGGGCTGACTGGTTTTCTTTCGTGAATACGGACGATGGCATCACCAATTAACTCACTAGCAGTGATGTAGCATACGTTTTTAGGAGTTTTTTCTTTTGTTGCTACTGAATCAGTCACAAGAATTTCTTTAATATTAGTATTGTCAAGAAGTTCAGCAGCTCCTTCGACGAAGAGACCGTGGCTAGAAACAGCATAAATTTCTGTAGCCCCTTCACGTTCAACGATTTTAGCAGCTTCAGAGAAGGTACGTCCTGTATTTAAAATATCGTCAATCAAGATAGCTTTCTTACCTTCAACATCACCGATAATATAACCTTCGTTGCGAGTTGCATCGTCTTGAGGGTAGTCGATAATGGCGATAGGAGCATCAAGATATTCAGCCAGGCTACGAGCACGTTTTACCCCTGAATTTTTAGGGCTAACCACGACAACATCTGAGCCAAGTAGACCTTTATCGCAGTAATGTTTTGCAAATAGGGGAACTGTGTAGAGGTTGTCAACAGGAATATCAAAGAAGCCTTGAACTTGAACGGCATGCAAATCAAGAGTAAGGACACGGTCAACACCAGCCTTAACCAGCATGTTAGCAACTAGTTTAGCTGTTAGTGGTTCTCTAGATGATGCAATTCTATCTTGACGTGCATAGCCAAAATATGGAAGGACAACGTTGATACTGTGGGCACTTGCGCGCACACAAGCGTCGACCATGATTAACAATTCCATTAGGTGGTTGTTAACAGGGAAACTTGTAGATTGGATGATGTAAACATCATAACCACGGACACTTTCTTCGATATTCACTTGGATTTCTCCGTCTGAAAATTGACGTGATGATAATTTTCCAAGTGGGACACCAACAGCTTGTGCAATTTTCTGTGCAATCTCTTGGTTAGAGTTGAGTGCGAAAAGTTTCATATTTTTTCTATCTGACATTATAGACCGTCCTCTGTAAACTTTTTAAATCCTAGTCTTATCTGCCTAGCCTATATGAACTAGGATTTTTGTATTTTATCTTTTCTATTTTACCAAAAAATAGAGATTATTTCAGCTATTTTTCATGCTTTTGACAAATCGAACCAATTTTGAAGGAGCTTTTTGATAAGCAATCTGATTTTCCTCTAAAAATTGTTGGAAATCCTGTTTGCCTTGCTCGTGATTTTCCACTTCAAGCTCTAATTCGTAATCTGTAATATCAAAGTACTGACTCTCATCCAGAGCCATGAGGCCAATAGCTGTTTGCATTTCATAGCGAAGCGTTTTTAGACAACCTAGCACCTGCCAGTTCTTGCTCTGGATACCATGTTTAGCTAATTCATCAAGAACCAGCCCTTGAGGAAGTTCTTCCTTGATCAGATAGTTTTCAGCATCTTTTAGTTGCAATTTTTGATTGTACTCCATGTTTCCAACACTTTGCGGGACTTTGAGTGTCAATTCTGCCCAGTCTTCAAAGGTTCGAATGCGCATAGCAACTTTCTTTTCTCGCAGTTCAAAATCAGGCGTGTCGATGTAGTAATTTTTTTGAAGAACAGGAGTGACACCTGTGAATTGGTCTTTTAGACGATTATATTCATCTTTTTTCAATAGTGTTTTCAATTCAATTTCTAAATGTTTCAATTTTCTTACCTTTTCTTTATCTATGAAAGCGGATTTATGATATAATAGCTTTGTATTTATTGTATATGAATCTGGAGAAAAAATCAAAGATATTTTTGAAGGATAATATGAGAACAAGGGAGAATATATGACCTTAGAATGGGAAGAATTTCTAGATCCTTACATTCAAGCTGTTGGTGAGTTAAAGATTAAACTTCGTGGTATTCGTAAGCAATATCGTAAGCAAAATAAGCATTCTCCGATTGAGTTTGTGACTGGTCGAGTCAAGCCAATTGAAAGTATCAAGGAAAAAATGGCTCGACGTGGTATTACTTATGCGACCTTAGAGCACGATTTGCAAGATATTGCTGGCTTGCGTGTGATGGTCCAGTTTGTAGATGATGTCCAAGAAGTTGTAGCTATTTTGCGCAAGCGTCAGGATATGCGGATCATACAGGAGCGAGATTACATTACTCATCGAAAGGCTTCAGGCTACCGTTCCTATCATGTGGTAGTAGAATATATGGTTGACACCATCAATGGAGCCAAGACCATTTTAGCAGAAATTCAAATTCGTACCTTGGCCATGAATTTCTGGGCAACGATAGAACATTCTCTCAACTACAAGTACCAAGGGGATTTCCCAGAGGAGATTAAGAAGCGATTGGAAATTACTGCTAAAATTGCCCATCAGTTGGATGAAGAAATGGGTAAAATTCGTGATGATATCCAAGAAGCCCAGGCTCTTTTTGATCCTTTGAGTAGAAAATTAAATGACGGTGTAGGAAACAGTGACGATACAGATGAAGAATACAGGTAAACGAATTGACCTGATAGCTAATAGAAAACCACAGAGTCAAAGGGTTTTGTATGAATTGCGAGATCGTTTGAAGAGAAATCAGTTTATACTCAATGATACCAATCCGGACATTGTCATCTCCATTGGTGGGGATGGTATGCTCTTGTCGGCCTTTCATAAGTACGAAAACCAGCTTGACAAGGTCCGCTTCATTGGTGTTCACACTGGACATTTGGGCTTCTATACGGACTACCGTGATTTTGAGTTGGATAAGCTAGTGACTAATTTGCAGCTAGATACAGGAGCAAGAGTCTCTTACCCTGTTCTAAATGTGAAGGTCTTTCTTGGAAATGGTGAAGTGAAGATTTTCAGAGCACTAAATGAAGCTAGTATTCGCAGGTCGGATCGAACAATGGTAGCAGATATTGTAATCAATGGTGTCCCCTTTGAACGTTTTCGTGGAGACGGGCTAACAGTTTCGACACCGACTGGTAGTACAGCCTATAACAAGTCGCTTGGTGGAGCTGTTTTACACCCTACCATTGAAGCTTTGCAATTAACGGAAATTGCTAGCCTTAACAATCGTGTCTATCGAACGCTGGGCTCTTCCATTATTGTGCCTAAGAAGGATAAGATTGAACTCATCCCAACGAGAAACGATTATCATACTATTTCGGTTGACAATAGCGTTTACTCTTTCCGTAATATTGAGCGTATTGAGTATCAAATCGACCATCATAAAATTCACTTTGTCGCGTCACCGAGCCACACCAGTTTCTGGAATCGTGTTAAGGATGCATTTATCGGCGAGGTGGACGAATGAGGTTTGAATTTATCGCAGATGAGCATGTCAAGGTTAAGACCTTTTTAAAAAAGCACGAGGTTTCTAAGGGGCTGCTAGCTAAGATTAAGTTTCGAGGTGGAGCTATTCTGGTAAATGACCAACCGCAAAATGCAACCTATCTATTGGATATTGGAGACCGCGTTACCATTGATATTCCCGCTGAGGAAGGTTTTGAAACTCTCGAAGCTATCGAGCGCCCACTGGATATTCTTTATGAGGATGACCATTTTCTAGTCTTGAATAAACCCTATGGAGTGGCTTCTATTCCTAGTGTTAATCACTCTAATACCATTGCCAATTTTATCAAGGGTTACTACGTCAAGCAAAATTACGAAAATCAGCAGGTTCACATTGTAACCAGACTTGATAGGGACACTTCTGGCTTGATGCTCTTTGCCAAGCACGGTTATGCCCATGCACGATTGGACAAGCAGTTGCAGAAGAAATCCATTGAAAAACGCTACTTTGCTCTCGTTAAAGGAGATGGGAATTTGGAACCAGAGGGGGAAATTATTGCTCCGATTGCGCGTGATGAAGACTCCATTATTACCAGACGCGTAGCTAAAGGTGGAAAGTATGCTCATACTTCTTACAAGATTGTAGCATCTTATGGGAATATTCACTTGGTAGACATTCGCCTGCATACTGGGCGAACCCACCAAATCCGAGTCCATTTTTCTCATATTGGTTTTCCTTTGTTGGGAGATGATTTGTACGGAGGTAGTCTGGACGACGGCATTCAACGTCAGGCCCTGCATTGCCATTACCTATCCTTTTATCATCCATTTTTAGAGCAAGACTTGCAGTTAGAAAGTTCCTTGCCGGATGATTTCAGTAATCTTATTACCCAGTTATCAACTAATACTCTATAAAAACTGATTCAGAGTATAATTATTATTTTAAAGGAGAAAACTCATGGAAGTTTTTGAAAGTCTCAAAGCCAACCTTGTTGGTAAAAATGCTCGTATCGTTCTCCCTGAAGGGGAAGAGCCTCGTATTCTTCAAGCGACAAAACGCTTGGTAAAAGAAACAGAAGTAATTCCTGTTTTGCTTGGAAATCCTGAAAAAATTAAAATTTATCTTGAAATTGAAGGGATTATGGATGGTTATGAGGTCATCGACCCTCAACATTATCCTCAATTTGAAGAAATGGTTGCTGCTTTAGTAGAGCGTCGCAAGGGTAAAATGACTGAAGAAGAAGCACGTAAGGTGTTAGTTGAAGATGTCAACTATTTTGGTGTTATGTTGGTGTACTTGGGCTTGGTTGACGGAATGGTGTCAGGTGCGATTCATTCAACTGCTTCAACAGTTCGCCCAGCCCTACAAATCATCAAAACTCGTCCAAATGTAACTCGTACTTCAGGTGCCTTTCTCATGGTTCGTGGTACGGAACGTTACCTATTTGGAGACTGTGCCATCAATATCAATCCAGATGCAGAAGCCTTGGCTGAAATTGCGATCAATTCAGCAATCACAGCTAAGATGTTTGGAATCGAGCCTAAAATTGCTATGCTAAGCTATTCTACTAAAGGTTCAGGGTTTGGAGAAAGTGTTGATAAGGTTGTTGCAGCAACTAAAATTGCTCACGACTTGCGCCCTGACCTTGAAATCGATGGGGAATTGCAATTTGATGCGGCATTTGTTCCAGAAACTGCTGCATTGAAAGCTCCTGGAAGTACAGTAGCTGGTCAAGCTAATGTCTTCATCTTCCCAGGTATCGAGGCAGGCAATATCGGCTATAAGATGGCAGAACGTCTTGGTGGTTTTGCAGCTGTTGGACCTGTTTTGCAAGGTTTGAACAAGCCAGTTAACGACCTTTCTCGTGGATGTAATGCAGATGATGTTTACAAGTTGACCCTTATCACAGCAGCCCAAGCTGTTCATCAATAAGATTTAGTCCTCTTTCCTTTGGGAAGAGGCTTTTTATACTCAATGAAAATCAAAGAGCAAACTAGGAAACTAGCCGCAGTCTGCTCAAAACACTGTTTTGAGGTTGTAGATAGGACTGACGAAGTCAGTCACATATATACGGCAAGGCGACGTTGACGTGGTTTGAAGAGATTTTCGAAGAGTATTAATACTAGGAAAAGGACAGTTAGAATCTTCTGTGCTATACTAGAGATATGTTAGATTTGAAAGAATACGGTATCGTCATGTGGCCGAAGGAGAAGATCATTTCTTTTCGTGAGAAACTTCTCAACTGGTATGATGAAAACAAAAGAGATTTACCATGGCGTAGGAGTAAGAATCCTTATCATATCTGGGTCTCTGAAATTATGCTCCAGCAGACTAGGGTGGATACAGTTATTCCTTATTATGAACGATTCTTGGACTGGTTTCCAACAGTAGAAAGTTTGGCGAATGCTCCTGAAGAACGTTTGTTGAAAGCTTGGGAAGGTTTGGGTTATTATTCTCGAGTTCGTAATATGCAGGCTGCAGCCCAGCAGATTATGACTGACTTTGGTGGTCAATTTCCAAATACCTATGAAGGAATTTCTAGCTTGAAAGGAATTGGTCCTTACACAGCAGGAGCTATTTCCAGTATTGCTTTTAACTTGCCTGAGCCTGCTGTAGATGGTAATGTCATGCGTGTTTTGGCGCGTCTATTTGAAGTCAACCACGATATTGGGATTCCAAGTAATCGAAAAATTTTTCAGGTAATGATGGAAATCCTGATTGACCCAGAACGGCCAGGTGACTTTAATCAAGCCTTGATGGACTTGGGTTCAGACATTGAGGCTCCTGTAAATCCTAGACCAGAAGAGAGTCCAGTGAAGGACTTTAGTGCGGCATATCAGAATGGCACAATGGACCGTTATCCAATTAAGGCTCCCAAGAAAAAGCCTGTCCCAATTTATCTCAAAGCCTTAGTTGTGAAAAATACTCAGGGACAATTTTTACTTGAAAAAAATGAAAGCGAAAAGCTATTGGCAGGCTTTTGGCATTTCCCCTTGATAGAAGTTGATAACTTTTCGCAAGAAGAGCAGTTTGACCTCTTTCATCAGGTTGCAGAAGAAAGTGTGAACTTTGGTCCCAGTCCAGAAGAGAGTTTTCAGCAGGACTATGACCTAGATGTTGATTGGCTTAATCTGCATTTTGAGACTGTCAAGCATGTCTTTAGCCATCGTAAGTGGCATGTACAGATTGTAGCAGGTCAGGTGACTGACTTCCATAATTTTTCAGATAGGGAAGTTCGCTGGCTTTCACCAGAAGAGTTTAAGGATGTTCCACTTGCCAAACCCCAACAAAAAATCTGGCAGGCTTATGCAAAAGCCAACTTAGACAATAGCAAAGACTAGCTATTGTGTCTTCTTGTTATTTTTTTGATATAATAGTAGAGAAAAAGGTGAACATATGAAAAAAATATTAATTGTAGATGATGAAAAACCAATCTCGGATATTATCAAGTTTAATATGACCAAGGAAGGTTACGAAGTTGTAACTGCTTTTAATGGTCGTGAAGCGTTAGAGCAATATGAAGCAGAGCAACCAGATATTATTATTCTGGATTTGATGCTTCCAGAAATTGATGGTTTAGAAGTTGCTAAGACTATTCGCAAGACTAGTAGTGTACCTATTATCATGCTGTCGGCTAAAGACAGTGAGTTTGATAAGGTTATCGGTTTAGAGCTTGGGGCGGATGACTATGTGACAAAGCCCTTCTCAAATCGTGAGTTGCAGGCGCGTGTCAAAGCTCTTCTCCGTCGTACGGACTTGGTTTCTGTAGATAATCAAGAGTCAGATGAAAAGAAAACCCAACCCTTGCAAATTGGCGACTTGGAGATTGTACCAGATGCTTATGTAGCTAAAAAATACGGTGAAGAACTAGACTTAACTCACCGTGAATTTGAGCTTTTGTATCACTTGGCTTCTCATATCGGTCAAGTAATTACGCGTGAACACTTGCTTGAAACGGTCTGGGGTTATGATTATTTCGGAGACGTTCGAACAGTCGACGTAACTATCAGACGTTTGCGTGAGAAGATTGAAGACACACCAAGCCGTCCAGAGTATATCCTAACACGTCGTGGTGTTGGTTATTATATGAGAAATAATGATTAAACTAATTAAAGACATAGTTTTAACCAGTGATTTTATCTTTAGCCTCATTTTACTTGGCTTTATTTTAGTGGTGACCTTACTCTTGCTAGAAAATCGTCGGGATAATATTCGACTGAAACAAATCAATCAAAAGATAAAAGACCTGATTGCAGGAGATTATTCTCAGGTATTGGATATGCAGGGAAGCTCTGAAATCACTAATATTACCAATAATCTCAATGATTTATCAGAAGTAATTCGTTTAACCCAAGAAAATCTGGAACAAGAGAGTAAAAGATTACACAGTATCCTCTCATACATGACAGACGGAGTCCTTGCGACCAATCGTCGTGGTAAGATTACCATGATTAATGACATGGCTAAGAAACAGCTAGGTGTTCAGAAAGAAGATGTTCTCAATAAAAGCATTCTAGAATTGCTAAAGATTGAAGATGAATATGAACTTCGTGATTTGATTACCCAAGTTCCTGAACTCATGATTGATTCTCAGGATGCCAATGGTGAATATCTGAGCCTTCGTGTACGTTTTGCCTTGGTTCGTCGTGAGTCTGGCTTTATTTCTGGTTTGGTTGCTGTTTTGCACGATACGACGGAGCAGGAGAAGGAAGAACGGGAACGGAGACTCTTTGTTTCCAATGTTAGTCATGAGCTACGGACGCCTCTAACTAGTGTAAAATCCTATCTTGAAGCCTTGGATGAGGGAGCCTTGTCAGAACCTGTTGCACCAGACTTTATCAAGGTGTCTCTAGACGAAACCAACCGTATGATGCGGATGGTAACAGACCTTCTTCATCTTTCTCGAATTGATAATGCAACCAGTCATCTGGATGTGGAATTGATTAATTTTACTGCCTTTATAACCTTTATTCTCAACCGTTTTGATCAGATAAGAGGGCAGGATGAAGAGAAGAAATATGAACTGGTGAGAGATTATCCAATTACCTCAGTCTGGATTGAAATTGATACAGACAAGATGACACAGGTGATTGATAACATTCTCAACAATGCCATTAAATATTCTCCAGATGGTGGGAAAATCACAGTAACGATGAAGACAACTGATGATCAGATGATTTTATCCATCTCTGACCAAGGCTTAGGTATTCCTAAACAAGATTTGCCACGTATCTTTGACCGTTTTTATCGTGTGGATCGTGCTAGAAGTCGTGCCCAAGGTGGTACTGGTTTAGGACTAGCTATTGCCAAAGAAATTATTAAACAACATAAGGGCTTTATTTGGGCCAAGAGTGAATACGGTAAGGGATCAACCTTCACCATTGTGCTCCCTTATGATAAGGATGCAGTGAAAGAAGAAGTATGGGAGGACGAAGTAGAAGACTAGAATGAGTGAAACAGGCTTTAAATACAGTATTTTAGCGTCGGGTTCCAGTGGAAATTCCTTTTATCTGGAAACCCCAAAAAAGAAGCTTTTAGTAGATGCAGGCTTGTCGGGTAAAAAAATAACCAGCCTACTTGCTGAAATTAATCGCAAGCCAGAAGATTTGGATGCCATCCTGATTACGCATGAGCATTCTGACCATATTCATGGAGTGGGCGTTTTGGCTCGCAAGTATGGTATGGATTTGTATGCCAATGAAAAGACCTGGCAGGCTATGGAAAATAGCAAGTATCTTGGCAAGGTAGATTCTTCGCAAAAGCATATCTTTGAGATGGGTAAAACCAAAACCTTTGGAGATATCGACATCGAGAGTTTTGGTGTTAGCCATGATGCAGTCGCACCGCAGTTCTATCGCTTTATGAAGGATGACAAGAGTTTTGTCCTTTTGACAGATACAGGTTATGTTAGTGACCGTATGGCAGGGATTGTCGAAAATGCGGATGGCTATCTTATCGAGTCCAACCATGATGTAGAGATTTTGCGAGCAGGTTCTTACGCTTGGCGACTCAAACAACGAATCCTATCGGATCTGGGTCATCTTTCTAACGAGGATGGTGCTGAAGCTATGATTCGTACCTTGGGAAACCGCACTAAGAAAATCTACCTAGGACATTTGTCTAAGGAAAACAATATCAAGGAGCTGGCTCACATGACTATGGTTAATCAGCTAGCACAAGCAGATTTAGGTGTAGGAGTAGACTTTAAGGTATATGATACCTCACCAGATACTGCAACACCATTGACAGAGATATAGAAAGAACGCTGAGAAGGTGTTCTTTTTATATTGACTGAACACCTAAAAAGTAATACAATGGTGTTACCATTAAAAAAGGGAGTACGAAAGATGACTACTATTACATTAAAAGTTTCTGAAGCTGATAAAACATTTATGAAAGCAATGGCTAAGTTTGAAGGAGTTTCTCTGTCGGAACTTATCCGCACCAAAACTCTTGAAGCTCTAGAAGATGAATACGACGCTCGTGTGGCAGATTTAGCCTATCAAGAGTATTTAGAAGACTTGGAAAAAGGAGTTGAACCCATTACTTGGGAAGAAATGATTCATGATTTAGGCTTGGAGGATGAATAATTTGTATAAATTAGTTCCGACAAGACGCTTCATCAAGCAATTGAAAAAATTGGACCGTTATACGCAGAAGCTAATTACAAACTATTTACAAACCAATGTTTTGGAAGACCCAAGACGACACGGAAAGGCTTTGGTTGGTAATCGAGTTGGTCAATGGCGCTATAGAATTGGTAATTATCGAGTTATCGTACAAATTGTAGATGATGAATTAGTCATTGCTACTCTAGAAGTTGGTCATCGGAGAGAAATTTATTGAATTAAAGTTGACTAATAACAGTATAGAAAGTGAGGAGAGTAAAACTTGAAGAAAAAATGGTTTTTTGCAGATTATTATGATACAACAATTATTTTACTTGCTTTAATCTCTGTTATTCTGGTATTACTTGGATTTGCTGAGATGATTGATTTAGACAGTCCTCCATACAGTATTATTGACTTGCTACTTTGGTTTGTGTTTGTGGTAGATTATGGTTGGCGGTTCTTTTCAAGTAAAGCAAAATGGAGGTTTATACTTGAAAATATCTTTGACTTGTTAGCTATCCTTCCTTTAAATGCTATTTTTACAGTATTGCGATTAGGGCGTATCTTCCGCTTAGCAAGGCTGACAAAATTACTGAAACTGACTCGTTTACTTAGAATAATTGGACTTACAGGTAAATTAGAAAGAAAAATTAGTAGATTCTTACGGACAAATGGCCTGATTTATATCTTGTATGTTAATATCTTTATCGTGCTAGTAGGAAGTTCAATTTTATCTGTAGTTGAAGAAAAATCCTTCTCAGATAGTCTTTGGTGGGCTATTGTGACAGTAACTACTGTTGGTTATGGTGATATTGTTCCTACTTCAATTTTTGGTAAATGTTTAGCTGTCTTATTAATGCTTGTCGGTATTGGAACAATAGGAATGTTAACGAGTGCCTTGACGAACTTTTTTGTAAAAGATAATCCAGATGAACGTATAAAACTTGATAAACTCCAATATGAATTATCTAGTCAGAGAATATTACTAGAGAAACAATCTGAAAAGATAGAAGAACTACATCTAATGATACAAGATTTGATTGAAAAAAGGTAATTTTGACCATTTAAAAACCACTCGATGAGTGGTTTTTTTACAATCTAGCAAATTCTTTGATTTCTTGTGCTGACATTGAAGAGTCGCAACGGACATTGATTTGTCCATCTGCAATGTGGACAAAGCCTGGTACTGTTGGGATTCCGTAGCGTGAACGGAATGCTTGCAACTCATTGAGTTGGCTTGGTTCTTCACTATTGATGAAGTAGATGTGAGCTTTAGTTTCAGCTACGACACCTGCCAAGGTACCAGCAAATTTACGGCAGTAAGGGCAAGTTTTGCGACCGATGAAGAAAGTTGCAGTTTCTTTTTTATCAAGAGCTTCTTGCGCACGCGCAACTGTAGTGACTTCAAGGTCTTTGATATTATCTAAAAATTGTTCCATGAGATTACCTCGCTTTCATTGATAAGTCTAGTATGCCATAAAGTTTCTAAAATTGCTTAGATTTGATACGAAAAAAAGATGAGATTGATTTGTCTCATCTTTAATAGGATTTTATTTTACAAAATCATTGATTTCTGCTTCGATATTAGCAATCTTGGCTTGTGATTCTTCGTTTGTTTCCCCTACAACTGCAATGTAGAACTTGATTTTTGGTTCTGTGCCTGAAGGGCGAACGGCAATCCATGAACCGTCAGCAAGTGTGTATTTCAACACATCACTTGGAGGAGTTGTCAAGTTTGTAACAGTACCGTCAGCAGCAGTAGCAGTTTGAGCCTTGAAGTCTTCTACGACAGTGATAGCTGTTGCGTTCCATTCTTTTGGAGCATTGTTACGGAATTTAGCCATAATCGCTTTGATTTGTTCAGCACCATCGACACCTGAAAGGGTAACAGAGATAGTCTTTTCTGCGTAGTAACCGTACTCTTTGTAGATTTCTTCGATACCATCAGCAAGTGTCAAACCGCGTGAACGGTAGTAGGCAGCAAGTTCAGCGACGACAAGAACGGCTTGGATAGCGTCTTTATCACGTACGAATGGTTTAATCAAGTAACCGAAGCTTTCTTCAAATCCCATCATGTAAGTGTGATTGTGTTTTTCTTCGAATTCTTGGATTTTTTCAGCGATAAATTTGAAACCTGTCAAAACGTTGAACATGGTTGCGCCGTAGCTTTCAGCAATCTTCGTTAC
This sequence comes from uncultured Streptococcus sp., assembly GCA_963545095.1. Lineage (GTDB taxonomy): Bacteria > Bacillota > Bacilli > Lactobacillales > Streptococcaceae > Streptococcus. Next base: position 3,058 of record CAUUIG010000011.1, on the reverse strand, counting down.
CAAGTCAGTTGATACGATAGATTTGCAGAGGGCTGCATTTTCAGGAAGAGTTCCAGCGTTTTTGTGGGCTTCCAAGATGTATTTAGCCATGATAGCACCGATTTGGTTACCTGAAAGGTTGAGGTAGCTACCATCTTTTTGAAGAACTTCAACACCAACACGGTCAGCGTCTGGGTCAGTTGCGACAAGAACATCTGCACCAACTTGACGACCAAGTTCTTCAGCAAGGGCAAAGGCTGCTTGGCTTTCTGGGTTTGGAGATTTAACAGTTGAGAAGTCTGGGTCTGGAGTTGCTTGAGCTTCAACAACTTGAACAGAATCAAATCCTGCTTGAGCAAGAGCACGACGAGCCAACATTTCACCAGTACCGTGAAGTGGTGTGTAGACAATCTTCATGTCTTTACCAAATTCTTCAATCAAGGCTGGGTTGATGTTAACGTCTTTAACTTCTTTAAGGTATTCAACATCGACAGCTTCGCCGATAACTTCAATCAAGCCAGAAGCTTTTTCAGCTTCCACATCAGCAACTTCAACTGCAAATGGATTTTCGATTGCACGGATATAAGTAGTCAAAGCATCCGCGTCGTGTGGAGGCATTTGTCCACCGTCTTCACCGTAAACCTTGTAACCGTTAAATGGAGCAGGGTTATGACTAGCTGTGACCATGATACCTGCGAAACAGTTGAGGTGACGAACTGCAAATGATAGTTCTGGAGTTGGACGAAGGCTTTCAAATACATAAGATTTGATACCGTGTTTAGCAAGAACTGCCGCAGATTCAAAGGCAAACTCTGGTGAGAAGTGACGGCTATCGTAGGCGATTGCGACACCACGTTCTTTTTCGTTTCCACCTTTTGACTCAATCAAACGAGCCAATCCTTCAGTAGCTTGGCGAACAACGTAGATGTTGATGCGGTTTGTACCAGCGCCAATCAAGCCACGCATACCTGCAGTACCAAATTCAAGATTTGTATAGAAGGCATCTTCCTTTGTTTTTTCGTCCATATTTTCCAAATCTTGACGAAGATAGTCAGGAAGCTCCGCAAAATCAACCCATTTCTGGTAATTTTCTTGGTAAGACATTAAAATTCTCCTTTTTGTAAATTGTTTTAACCGTTCACATTATAGCACTTTTTAGCGTTTTAGTAAAACGGCAGCATAATTTTCAGAAAAGTAGTGACATATGCCTGTTTATCAAGTCTTGAATGCCTTAGGGAAACATGCTATACTACTTGTATGATTATTTTACAAGCTAATAAAATTGAACGTTCTTTTGCAGGAGAGGTTCTTTTTGATAATATCAACTTGCAGGTTGATGAACGAGACAGGATTGCTCTTGTTGGGAAAAATGGTGCAGGTAAGTCTACTCTTTTAAAGATTTTGGTTGGAGAAGAGGAGCCAACTAGTGGAGAAATCAATAAGAAAAAAGATATTTCTTTGTCTTACCTAGCCCAAGATAGCCGTTTTGAGTCTGAAAATACTATCTACGATGAAATGCTTCATGTCTTTGATGACTTACGTCGGACTGAGAAACAACTTCGTCAGATGGAGTTGGAGATGGGCGAAAAGTCTGGTGAGGATTTGGATAAACTGATGTCAGATTACGACCGCTTATCTGAGAATTTTCGCCAAGCAGGTGGCTTTACCTATGAAGCTGATATACGAGCGATTTTAAATGGATTCAAGTTTGACGAATCTATGTGGCAGATGAAAATTGCCGAGCTTTCTGGTGGTCAAAATACTCGTCTGGCACTGGCTAAAATGCTCCTTGAAAAGCCCAATCTCTTGGTATTGGACGAGCCAACCAACCACTTAGATATTGAAACTATTGCCTGGCTAGAGAATTACTTGGTAAATTATAGTGGTGCCCTCATTATCGTCAGCCACGACCGTTATTTTTTGGATAAGGTTGCGACAATTACGCTAGATTTGACCAAGCATTCTTTGGATCGCTATGTGGGCAATTACTCTCGTTTTGTCGAGTTGAAAGAGCAAAAGCTAGCTACTGAGGCAAAAAATTATGAAAAGCAACAGAAGGAAATTGCAGCTCTGGAAGACTTTGTCAATCGTAATTTAGTCCGAGCTTCAACGACCAAACGTGCCCAATCTCGCCGCAAACAACTGGAAAAAATGGAGCGTTTAGACAAGCCTGAAGCTGGTAAGAAATCAGCCAACATGACCTTCCAGTCTGAAAAAACTTCTGGTAATATCGTTTTGACAGTTGAAAATGCAGCCATTGGTTATGATGGGGAAATATTGTCAGAGCCAATCAACCTAGACCTTCGTAAAATGAATGCTGTTGCCATCGTTGGTCCCAATGGTATTGGCAAGTCAACCTTTATCAAATCAATCGTGGATCAGATTCCTTTTATCAAGGGTGAAAAGCGATTTGGGGCTAATGTTGAGGTTGGTTACTATGACCAGACCCAAAGCAAACTAACCCCAAGTAATACGGTTTTAGATGAGCTTTGGAATGATTTTAAATTAACTCCAGAGGTAGAAATTCGTAACCGTCTAGGTGCCTTCCTTTTCTCAGGAGATGATGTTAAAAAATCAGTCGGCATGCTGTCAGGTGGCGAGAAAGCTCGTTTGCTTTTGGCTAAATTGTCTATGGAAAACAACAACTTCTTGATTCTGGACGAGCCGACCAACCACTTGGATATTGATAGCAAGGAAGTGTTGGAAAATGCCTTGATTGACTTTGATGGAACCTTGCTTTTTGTCAGCCACGACCGTTACTTTATCAATCGTGTGGCAACTCATGTTTTGGAATTGTCTGAGAATGGTTCGACTCTTTATTTGGGAGATTACGACTACTATGTTGAGAAGAAAGCAGAAGTAGAAATGAGCCAGACTGAGGAAGCTTCAACTAGCAATCAAGCAAAAGAAGCAAGCCCAGTTAATGACTATCAGGCTCAAAAAGAAAGTCAAAAAGAAGTTCGCAAACTCATGCGACAAATTGAAAATCTAGAAGCTGAGATCGAAGAGTTAGAAAGTCAAAGCCAAGCCATTTCTGAACAAATGTTGGAAACAAACGATGCCGGCAAACTCATGGAAT
>CAUUIG010000010.1:0-26711 GCA_963545095.1 uncultured Streptococcus sp. | reverse complement strand
CTTTTTTCTTTACACATATTGATAAAGTACTGGTGCAAGCGCACATCATCAGTCAATTCTGGATGAAAAGAAGTTACCAACATATTTTTTTCTTGGGCTGCAACGATTTGATTATCAACTGTTGCTAGAATTTCTACATCTTCACCAACACTGCTGATAATTGGACCACGGATAAAGGGCATTGGAATCTGACCGACTCCCTTACATTCTGCTTCCGTATAGAAACTTCCTAGTTGGCGCCCATAGGCATTGCGCTCGACCACCATATCCATAGTTCCAAGATGACTTTCTTCCTGAGAAGTAATTTCCTTAGCCAGCAAAATCAAGCCTGCACAGGTCCCAAACACTGGTAATCCAGATAGAATTGCTTCTCGAATGGGAATCAGCATGTTCTGGTCACGTAAGAGCTTGCCCATGGTTGTAGACTCCCCACCAGGCAAAATCAAACCTGACAAGTCACTCTGATGTTTCTGAAAATCATCTAGATTTCTAATTTCTACACTAGTGACACCTAATTTATCTAGTACTTTTGCATGTTCTGCAAAAGCACCTTGCAAGGCCAATATTCCGATTTTCATCTATTTTCCTCGCTCTGCCATGAGAATTTGGATTTCATTTTCATTGATACCAACCATGGCTTCTCCTAAATCTTCAGAGATTTGAGCTAGGATTTGAGGATTACGGAAGTTAGTCACAGCCTTAACAATGGCACTCGCTCGTTTAACAGGATCGCCTGACTTAAAAATACCTGAACCGACAAATACACCTTCTGCCCCTAATTGCATCATCAGCGCAGCATCTGCTGGCGTTGCAACGCCTCCAGCCGCAAAGTTTACAACTGGCAATTTTCCATGCTCATGGACGTATTGAACCAATTCTACAGGGACTTGCAAGTCCTTAGCAGCAACATAAAGTTCGTCCTCACGTAGGTTTTGAATTCGGCGAATTTCCTGATTCATCATACGCATATGGCGAACAGCTTGGACGATATCCCCCGTACCCGGCTCTCCTTTTGTACGAATCATAGAAGCACCTTCAGCGATACGACGCAAGGCTTCACCCAAGTCCTTGGCACCACAAACAAAAGGAACTTGGAATTCTTTCTTGTCCACATGGAAACGGTCGTCAGCTGGAGATAGAACTTCACTCTCGTCGATATAGTCAATTTCAATAGCCTCTAAAATCTGAGCTTCAACAAAATGCCCGATTCTGACCTTGGCCATTACTGGAATACTAACCGCTTCTTGGATTTCCTTAATCATCTTTGGGTCACTCATACGGGAAACGCCACCAGCTGCACGAATATCAGCTGGAATTCGCTCCAAGGCCATAACAGCTGCCGCACCAGCAGCCTCTGCAATACGAGCCTGTTCAGGATTTTGAACGTCCATGATAACCCCACCTTTGAGCATCTGCGCCAAGTTTTTATTTAATTCATAACGATTTTCAGTCATTTGTTTTATCCTCATCATTTGTATTGGTAGCTACTATTTCATTTTAAGTCAGAAAAGGATGAACCACAAGATAAAAAAAACATAATTGTATGGGTACAGATTTGCTAAAAAACTATCTGACCTTAACTTAAGGCCAGATAGTTCATCAAATTTTATTTTTCAGCTGTAAGAGCAGCCATTGTGATGTAGTTGTATGGTTTGTTGAAGTGTGGCAAGAAGAATAGGTCTGTCAATGCCAATTTATCAATTGTAACATGCTCTTGAATAGCAAGTGAGAACATATGGATTCCCATGCTAATTGCAATATCATGTGAAACCATTTGGGCACCAAGAATTTCACGGCTATCTTTGTCAAAGACAATCTTGATGGCTACTTCATGGTTGTCATGTTTCATGAATTCTGGTTTTTGAAGATCGTTAAAGCCTGTTTCAGTTGCATTGTAACCAGCAGCTTTTGCTTTTTCAAGAGTCAAACCAGTTGAAACCATGTGAAGTCCGTAAATTGAGATACCATTTGATCCTTGCACGCCGATTCCTTCCAATTCATGGCCACAAGCATTGTAGGCACCAACGATACCAGTACGTACAGCGTTTGAAGCAAGAGCAATGTAGCTAGTGTCTTTACGAGCATTGTCATAAACAGTTGCACAGTCACCAACGGCAAATACACCTGGGATAGATGTTTCTTGTTTCTTGTCTACAAGGAAGGCACCGTTACGGAAGAGTTCAATCTTACCATCAGCAAGGGCAGTGTTTGGACGGAAACCAACTGCAAGGATAACCATATCCACATCGAAAGTTTCTTTATCAGTAATCAAGCGTTCAACTTTACCGTCACCTTCGATTGCTTTAACAGTTTGACCGAGCGCCAAGCGGATGTTGTGATCTTCCAAGTTATTGGCCATCATTTGTGTGAAGTCTTTGTCATAGTAGCCGTTCAAGACAGTATCAACGATATCAACAAGGACAACTTCTTTTCCAAGACGTTCAAAGGCTTCAGCAAGTTCAACACCGATGTAACCACCACCAACAACGGCGATACGGTCAAGGTGCTGGCTCTTGTCAGCAAGTTTATTGATAACTTCTTCAGCGTTTTGGTACAATTTAACGAATTGTACGTTTTCAAGAGTTGCTTTAAATTCGCGGTTCCCTTTAACAATTTCAACACCTTCGATTGGTGGCAAGATTGGTGTAGAACCTGTAGCGAAAATCAATTTCTCGTATGATTCTTTGTGCTCTTTTCCTTCAACTTCTGCTGTAACTACTTTGTTATCATAGTCAATTGAAAGAACTGGCGAGTTCATGTAAACCTTAGCACCTTTAGCTTCCAATTTTTCTTTATCAGAATAGAACAAGCCTTCAGCACCGTCAATTTGTTCACCAATCCAAAGGGCCATTCCACATCCTAGGAAAGAGATGTTAGAGTTTTGGTCAAATACAACGATTTCGTTCTCATTTCCAAAATTATCCAACATAGTATTAATACATGCTGTACCAGCGTGGTTAGCACCAACTACAACGATTTTACTCATAGAAAAATTCCTACCTTCAATTTTAAATTTACTCTTCTAGTATAACATTTACTGTTAGCGTTTACAAGAGTTTTGCTAATTTTCCCGATTTTTTTGTAAAAAAATGTAAATAATCTGTATTTTATCAGCCTTTCTTACAATTACTCTTTATTTTCTGAGCATATTTCTTGACAACTTTACAAATTTTATTTGTGAAAACGCTGACTTTATGGTATGCTAGTATTATGGAAAGAAAATGTAAGGGATTAAATTTAGTATAAATTTACAATATTTCAACCTTCTTTTCATAAGAGAAAGGAGTTGATAGATTGCCTCTTAGTTCACATTCCGAACGGCTAATGGGGACTACTATCACTATTTCATTAGTAGATGAGCGAGCCGATATCTTGCTCCAAAAGTCCTTTGATTTACTCAAAGAGCTAGAATACCGCTTCAATGCCAATAGCCAAGAGTCTGAGTTGATGGAGATCAATTATCAAGCTGGAATAGCTCCAGTCAAGGTTCATCCTGATTTGTTTGAATTGATTTCACTTGGATTAGAGCATAGTCTAGCGCCCTCTAGCCATCTCAATATCAGCATTGGCCCCTTAATTCAAACCTGGCGCATCGGTTTTTCAGATGCCAAAGTGGCCCAACCTCAAGAAATTGAATCAGTACTTCCTTTAATCAATCCTCATTGTATCGAGTTAGATTCTTCTGCTTCCACTGTGTTCTTGAAACATAAAGGAATGAAGATCGATCTTGGTTGTTTAGCCAAGGGTTATAGTGCGGATAAGGCTGCCCAATTTCTTAGAGAAGAGGGAGTGACATCTGCCTTGATCAATCTAGGAGGGAATATCCTGACCATTGGAAAAAATCAGGCAAGAGGGAATCAAGCTTGGCAAATAGGGATTCAAGACCCAGCCAATCCGAGGGGAAATCACTTAATGACCATCCCTGTTGTCAATAAATCTGTCGTGACTTCAGGCATTTATGAACGTCACCTAACAATCGATGGAAAAGATTACCATCATATTTTTGACAGTCAAACAGGATATCCTGTTGAAACGGAACTTGCTAGTCTAACAATCATCTCTGATAAATCAGTTGATGGTGAAATCTGGACAACTCGACTCTTTGGAGAAAGACCTGCTTCTATCCTCTGGCAAGTCGAAAGTTTAGAGGGCATCGAAGCTATCCTCATCGATAAAGAAGGTCACCTAAGCTGTTCTTCAGGAATTCCTACTCTATAGAAACAGATATTTCAATGGAGTTTTAAAATCGTATTATGTAAAAAGAGAAAGGAAATCTCATGTTAAAACTTATTGCTATTGTTGGAACAAATTCAAAACGTTCTACAAACCGTCAATTGCTTCAATACATGCAAAAACACTTTGCTGACAAAGCTGAAATTGAACTTGTTGAAATTAAAGACATTCCTGTCTTCAACAAACCAGCAGACAAGAACGTACCTGCTGAAATTCTAGAAATAGCTGCTAAAATTGAAGAGGCAGATGGCGTTATTATCGGTACTCCTGAGTATGACCACTCTATCCCAGCTGTTTTGATGAGCGCTCTTGCTTGGTTGTCTTATGGTATTTACCCACTTTTGAACAAACCAATCATGATTACAGGTGCTTCATATGGTACGCTTGGATCATCACGTGCCCAATTACAACTTCGCCAAATCTTGAATGCTCCAGAAATTAAAGCAAGTGTCCTTCCAGATGAATTCTTGCTTTCACATTCTCTTCAAGCCTTCACCCCAAGTGGTGATCTAGTAGATCTTGATGTTATCAAAAAACTGGATGCTACTTTTGACGACTTCCGTATCTTTGTAAAAATTACTGAAAAATTGCGTAATGCACAAGAACTACTTCGCAAAGATGCTGAAGACTTTGACTGGGAAAATTTGTAAGATAGGAGACCAAAAAGAATGAAATTTGTTGGACTTGTAGGATCAAACTACGATCAATCATATAACCGTAAACTCTTGGAATTTATCCGTCGTCACTTCAAACTCAAATTTGAATTAGAAGTTCTTGAAATTGACGAAGTTCCAATGTTTAACCAAGACGAAAAATGGGACGAAAGTTTCCAATTACGTTATTTATATAACAAAATTACTCGTGCTGATGGTGTCATTATCGCTACTCCTGAGCACAACCATACAATCTCAGCTTCCCTAAAATCTGTTCTTGAATGGCTTTCATACGAAGTTCATCCATTTGAAAACAAACCAGTCATGATTGTGGGAGCATCTTACTACGACCAAGGTACTTCTCGTGCCCAAGTTCACCTTCGTAAGATTCTTGACGCTCCAGGTGTCAATGCCTATACTCTTCCAGGAAATGAATTCCTTCTCGGTAAAGCTAAAGAAGCCTTTGATGTTAATGGGAATATCACAAATGAAGGAACTATTAATTTCCTTGAAACATGTTTAGACAACTTTGTAAAATATGTGGGAGTCGTTTCAAAATTGAAAAAACCAAAACCAATTGAACCAGAAGATTTATATTGTACAAATTCAATTGCAACTACCATCCAAGGTGTTGATCCAGATGATCCTGAATGGGTAGAAAAAGCTGCTGAACTTGTTGGAGCTGTTTCTGGAGATACTTACGTTAAATTAGACCACGGTATCTTAACAGTTAACCAAATTGACATGTTCTTGAAAGCAATGCCATTTGAATTGACATTTGCAGATGATAATAATCAATTCTTGTACTTTAATAACGCACACCAAGACCCAGATACAATGTTTGGTAAACGTGTACGTGCTCAATCAGGAAATAGATTAGGAACAGTACACGGTACATTGCCAGATTCTAGAATGAAAAACGTTGAATGGGTTGTCGGCGTATTGCGTAACGGAGACCAAGAATATGTCCGTACAATTGTACCAGGAACACCAGAAGGCGTTATTAATACCCATAATTACCAAGCAATGTACTATCCAGATGGTTCATATGCTGGAATCAATGAGATTATCTTTAATTTCCAACCATGGCTTGACTGGTACCTCAATACGACTGGTCAACGTCTAGTCGGTGGAAATGCTGCAGCATCTGCTGGCGGACATGGTCACGGCGATGCAGATGCTACATCTGGAGCTTCTGATGCAGGTGATGCTGGAGGTCACGGTGGTGGCGCAGACGCTACATCTGGCGCAAGTAACTAATAATTTTAGGAACCGTATCGGTTCCTTTTTTAGTAAAAAAGACTAGCAAACACAAATTGCTAGTCTTTTGGTTATTATTTCATATATCTTTATTAAAAGAAAGAATATTTATTATGAGTTTGGATCATCAAGACTACGACCATGTAAACCTTTTTCACGTTGGACTTGGCGTAGTTTTTCTGGTGTAACATCGTTTCCTTCTTCATCCACAATTTTGATTCCCTCAATGTGGTGACGAACAGAGCGACGATAACCTTCGATGTACTCCTCACGTAGTTTAGCTTGTTCCACTTTTTCTTCTGGTGTCAAGCCTTCTGCTTTTTTCTTTTTAGCAAGCTCGTTGATACGATCAATTTTTTTCTGATCCATTTCTTCTCCTTTGTGATAAGATAAAGTCCGTCTATCAAATTTTATTTAGTGTTAATTTGGTTAAAACGAGCAAGTTTAGCTGCTTTTTGAGTTAAATGAGACAAGATAGCCAAACGATTTTGACGAACAGCCTGATCTTCTGCCATTACCATTGTATTCTCAAAGAAAGCATCAATAACTGGGCTAAGTGCAAAGAGTTGTTTCAATTGTTGACTTGCAGATCCTGATAAAGCAAGTGTTTCTACTGCTTCTGCCAAGGCTTTTTCTTGGTCATTTTCAAATAGTGCTGAATCAACTGTAGCAACTCCTTCTGCCTTCTCAGCCAAGTTAAAGGCACGAGAAAGTGATTCAACAGATGGTTTGAAGTCTTCTTCCTTGCTTGCTTCTACGAGAGCACTTGCTGCTTCCAACATATCCGCCACAACAAAGTTTGAACTTGCAAGAACGGCTTCCTTGATGTCTTTTGGAGTAGAACCCATCATCTTATCCACACGAGCCTTAATAAAGTCCATAACCTCTGTCTTATTTTCATAAGTCAAACTATCGAACTTCAAAGCATAAAGGCTATCAATCAGCTCATCCATAGCAATGTGCCAACCAAAGGCATCCAAGATACGAACCACACCTTGAGTCGCGCGACGAAGGGCATACGGGTCATTAGAACCTGATGGAATCAAGCCTACTGAGAAGAAACTCAAAATCGTATCCAATTTGTCTGCAATGGCTAGAATGGCTCCAACCTTGCTCTCTGGAAGTTCTCCTTCGGCTGATGTAGGCATGTAGTGTTCACGAATAGCAGCTGCCACCGCTGGAGTTTCCCCAGCAAGAAGGGCATATTTCTCACCCATAATTCCTTGGAGCTCGTCAAATTCACCAACCATACCTGTCAACAAGTCAAACTTGTAAATAACAGCTGCACGAGCTAGGCCAACTGTTTCATCAGCTGATAAACCTGCTTTTTCTGCCAAAAGTACAGCGATTTGACCCGTACGAATCATGTGTTCACGAAGGGAACCAATTTTCTCATGGAAAGTCACATTGTTTAATTTTTCAACAAGATCTGAAATGACCAATTTTTGATCTTCACGCCAGAAGAATTCACCGTCTTCCAAACGAGCTACCAAAACTTTTTCATTTCCTTTGATGACATTTTTCAAATGCTCTGCATTTCCGTTACGGACAGAAATAAAGTTTGGCAATAGTTTACCATCTTGATCACGAACAACAAAGTAACGTTGGTGTTCCTTCATCGAAGTCACCAAAACTTCTTCTGGAACTTCAAGGTATTTGGCATCAAAACTTCCCATAAAGGCAGTTGGGTATTCAACCAAGTTCAAGACTTCATTAAGCAAGTCAGCATCAATCTCGATGCGTACACCATGCTCAGCTTCGATTGCCTTAATTTGGTCAACAATCATTTGCTCACGTTCACGTGGATCTACGATTACAAACTGCTTACGAAGATCTTCTTCATAGCTCAAAGCTGACTGAATTTTGGTTTCTTTCCCCAAGAAACGATGGCCACGGCTCACACGACCTCCCTTAATATCAAGGAAATCCAAGTCAAACTCTTCTTCATCTAAAAGAACAGTCAAAGTGTGAACAGGGCGAATGTACTCAAAGCTATTTCCTGCCCAGTGCATGCTGACAGGGAAAGTCAATGACTTCAAGACATCTACAACACCAGGGACAATGGCTTCAACTGCTTGACCAACTTCTTCCTTGGTGACATAGACATATTCTTCACCCTTGATTTCACGGAATTCGATATCTTCAACAGTCAAGCCTTTTCCACGGACAAATCCTTGAGCTGCTTTGGTGAAGTTCCCATCACTATCCAAGGCAATTTTCTTTGCTGGACCCTTGAAATCTTCTGTCAAATCAGCCTGTTTGTCTGCAAGACCAGTTACACGAACAGCCAAACGACGTGGTGTTGAGAAGGTCTGAATAGCTTCAAAAGACAGGCGGTTTTCCTTGAGGAAGGCTGCCATTTTTTCTCCTAGTTGTTTTTCACTTGGTGTAACAACATAGGCTGGTAATTCTTCAAGACCGAGTTCTACTAATAAGTTTTTTGTCATGTTTTTTCTCCGAAAATTATCTTTTTATTTTCCAGTTTGCCTTATGTGATTGACACGCAAGCAACCAACTTCGTTGTTTCATTGCTAAAATTGGAGCCAAAAGTCTCCAATTTTGCCTAGTATCCTTAGCTTCACTAAGGATACCTTCATCACTGCGGCAACTGGCTCAGGGCTCACTCTGTTCGCCCATTTTCGTAATTTGGCACTCTCTTTATTCTGCGTCTTCTGCTAAGAGTTTAGCTCGTGTTGCTTCATCCAAAAGTGGGTAGCCTAGGCGTTTGCGTTCTGCGACAAAGGTTTTAGCTACGACACGAGCCAAGTTACGGATACGAGCGATATAGCCTGCACGCTCTGTTACAGATACGGCACCACGCGCGTCAAGCAGGTTAAAGGTGTGTGAACATTTGAGAACATAGTCATAGGCAGGGTGTACCAAGCCTTCTTCCAAGGCGCGACCAGCTTCTTTTTCAAACTTATCAAAGTTTTCCAGCAACATTTCTTGATCTGAAATTTCAAATGAATATTTTGAGTGCTCATACTCAGGCTGGATGAAGATTTCTCCGTATTTTACACCATCAGCCCACTCGATATCATAGACAGAGTCAACCTCTTGGATATAAGAAGCCAAGCGCTCCAAACCATAGGTAACTTCCGCAGTCACAGGGCCAGTTGCCAATCCACCAACTTGTTGGAAATAAGTGAACTGAGTGATTTCCATCCCATCAAGCCAAACTTCCCAACCAAGACCAGCTGAACCAGTTGATGGGTTTTCCCAGTTGTCCTCAACAAAACGAATATCGTGTTCCAAAGGATTGATTCCCAATTTTTCTAAAGACTCAAGATAAAGTTCTTGGATATTTGATGGAGAAGGCTTCATAACCACTTGGAATTGGTGGTGTTGGTATAGACGGTTAGGATTTTCCCCGTAACGACCGTCAGCAGGACGACGTGATGGCTCTACATAAGCCGCATTCCATGGCTCAGGTCCGATAGCACGAAGGAAAGTGTAAGGACTCATTGTTCCCGCACCTTTTTCATTATCATAAGCCTGCATAAGCATACAACCTTGGTCATTCCAAAATTGTTGCAAAGTAAGGATGATTTCCTGGAAAGTCAATTTTTTAGACATTATTTACTCCTTTTTATATAAATTACTTGCGACACGAGTCTTCCTCGTCGATCATACGAGGCAAGACGAGTTAGTACTGCGTCTAGCTCAGGCACTCTAGTGCTGAGCGTGGGGTAGCCCGACTGTAAGGAGGTCTCTGCCACTGACGCAGTGAAATGTTAATTTTTTAGACATTGAATACTCCTTAATAAAAAATGATTTCTTGCGACACGAGTCTGCCTCGTCGATTATACGAGGCAAGACGAGTTAGTACTGCGTCTAGCTCAGGCACTCTAGTGCTGAGCGTGGGGCAGTCCGACTGTAAGGAGGTCTCTGCCACTGACGCAGTGAAATGTTAATTTCTTAGACATTGTTTACTCCTTTAGTTTATATTATCTTCTTAGATTTATTTATCAAGCAACCAAGAAAAGGCTGGGTCCTGAAAAATATGACGTTTGGGAACAGTTTGTAAATTCTGATCGCATTCATCTATTGTTCCTAATTTCAAAGCGCAAACTTCTGGTATATTTTCTTGAGCAGTGAAAATTTGACTGTGACAGTTCTGGCAGTAATAACGTTGTTTCCCTGGAGATGAACTATAAGTAACCAAATTCTCTTTTCCATACAATACCAGATTTTTGCTGCTAACTTTGGCATTAACTGTGTAGGCAGACGCAGTTGCTTTCCGACAGAATGAGCAGTGGCAAAAAACTATTTCCGACAATTCTTCATCTAAAGTGTAGGTGACTGCTTTACATAAACAAGATCCTTTAAGCATTATGCTCCTTTCCACTTAGGTATTAGACGAAATTCAAAAAGAACCGAATTTCAACACCCAAGCCTTGCGACTAGGGGCGTCAGAAACGCGGTTCCACCCTAATTTATTACTTCATTGTTTTTGAAAATACTACAGAAAGCGCCAGTTCTTTATTTTGCCCTACTTGGCTCCCACTATCCCAAGCTCGCTTGAAGAACGCCATAAGACTTTCTTTCCTGTTGACTATTATATCAGAATTGTAACATACTGTAAATCAAAAACTATTGAAAGATGTATAGTATTCTCTACTCACTTTTTGAAAAAGCTGCAAGTCCAATAACTGACAATAAGAGAGAAATTCCTGAAATACTTAGAATAATAGAAATCATGTTATTCTCACCAGTGGCTGGCAATTGTTTTCCTTCTTTATTAACTGTAGCTAAAAGCACTTGTTGACCACTTCCAGCTAGTGTTTTATTCTCATCCTTAGCTTCTATATTGGAATGAAGTATTGCAATTGATATAGCTTTCTCGATTTTATCATTGCTAATTGAAGGCTTGATAGTTGAGACCTGTCTATTGTGACTTACTAATTTAACAGGTTGCACTTGAGAAACTGGCTTAATCGATGCAGCTGGTTTAGATGGACTAACCGGCTTAACTGGTGCAGCAGGTTTAATTGAGATAACTGGCTTAACAGCTACAACTGGTTTGGTTGGAATCTCTACTTTATTAGCCTTCAGTTTTACAGCCGTCTCTTTTAGAGCATTAATTACAGCATTAATTTCTTCTTGACTAGCTTCTGTATTTTCCAAAAGTAACTTAGCTTTGTTGAAAATAAGATTATATGCATCTTTCTCCTCTTTGCTAGCTGTCAAAAATCTTGGATCTTTGTCTTGGAACTTCACTTCATCCACGATAACATTTTTTAGGGTCATGAAATCTGTTTCTTTCCCATTCAGCTGGTCTTGTGCTTTCAAGAAAGCGGTCAATAGACGGTCGATTTCATCTTGAGTTATCAAATCTTTTGTAATTAATAATGCCAAGAGTTTAAATTCACGATCATATTGACCTTTGCGTTCTTGATCAGAATTTATATATTTACCTTTTTTAACTGTCTCAGCATATGCTTTAATGGCATTCTTCAATGATGTGATATCAGATTCCTTACCATCCAATGTTTGCATAGCAGACTCTAAAGCCTTAACAATTTGGTCAATTTTATCTTGGTTAAGTTTACTTCCCAATGCTAGTTGCGCATCCTTGACACTTTGATCAAAAATCTCTTTTAACTTCTGTTTTGTATTATAATATCTCGGAGTTTTAACTACTTCCATTTGTTTATTTAAAGCTGCAATCAGAGCTAACTTAGAAACAACTGAAAGTGACAAAACATTATTTTTACCAAACAGAACTTTAAATGGTTGAAGATTATCAAGTAATTCATAACCGTTTGATAGATTTACAAGAACTTTATACTCACCAGCAACTACTTTCTTACCATAAGAATGTTTACCATATGTTTCAGCTGGCAAGACTTGACTCTGACCATCTTCACCTACTAAAGTAATCGTTGTAGTTCCAGGAACAGCTTGATTAAAGCCAACCGTTACTGGGGCATATTTCATTTTGTTAGCCAAGAAGGTAATAGTTTGAAAACTATTTTCTTTCGTTAAATCAAATTCCTTAGATAGAGCACTCACAAATTTCAACTCTGTACGGTCATAGCTAAAAATTTCCGCAACATAATGCCCAAATTTCAAGAAATTAATATCTTTTGACTTATCAACAGTTACATATTGACCTTCGCTATTTTTAATGCGATAAACATAAGTTGTATCAATCTCATCATTGGTTTTATTGTTTAGTATAGCAATTTTTACACGACCACTATTTTCTTCACCTACAAGATCTTTGAGAGATATAAAATCTACATTTCCCGCAAAGTCTTCTACATAATAGAAGATTTTCGATTTATCAACGTTCTTAGGAAGTGTATAACTACCATCTTCATTTTGTTTGATAATTTGATACTGTTCGATTTCTGAATCTGTCGCCTCTCTATTTTCAGAAGGACGAATATAAAAGACTTTTTCTAGAAGAATTCCGCCATTTCCTACATCCTGAGGTTTGCGAGCTATAAATTGTTCTTGATCTTTTTGAGAACGAATATATCCCGAAGTAATCAGAGGTTTTTGTGTATCGATTTGAATTTTAAATGTTGTGTATTGTTCTTCAGCTCCAGGGACATCTGGCTTATAACTAATAACATAGTCATAAATTCCATCAGAGACTCGATTTCCATTAGAATCCTGTCCTCCCCAAGCTGTTTTATCTACAATGTAACTTCTTGGATTTCTAGTATCGCCATCAAAATAATTTTTTACAAGGTCTGTTGGACGACTTTGCCAAATAGGCTGACTGTGTGTTGTATCCGAAGAATCATAAACAGTCGCACGAAGATTTACCAAGTTTCTATAGACAAGAGTTTTAAATTGAACAGAATCTTTATTACCATCATCGTTCGGCGAGATAGCAAGGCGAACATTACCCTTTTCATCTAACTGAAGATGGTATTTCCCTTCGGCATCTTGTTTCATTCCAAGTACAGTCACTCGATTTCCTTGACGCTCTGCTTTTAAAACATTTACATCATTTTCAGAACTTGTTAAATAAGTTGCATCGTCTGAAGGTGAAATTCCTGGATTATCTTTATCAATTTCAGAGTAAAATCCACTGTTTCCTTCCTTAATCAATTGATAAATTGGTTTTTCAATTGCAGGTAGATTTTGGAATTCTCCCTTAAATCCCATAAATGGCAACCCAATAACAGGGCCATCATCTGCAGAATTGACAAATCTAACAAATCCTTCTAGAAAATAACCATTTGGCATTATTTTGCTAAGTTCTTCAGTAAACTTACTTGTATCTACACTAACTGTTACTGTCTTCGTACTATGAGCTTTCACAGTTACTTCTGGCCAAACTGTTTCAGTTAATTTTCGTGGACGGAGAGTGAATTTCCCTTCGGCAACTTCGTCCGTATTTGTATTTACAATCATCTTCAATGTTCGGTCTTTATCCGAAATATTATGAATTGTAACTTCAAAGGTAAATTTATCACTAACATTACCAAGAGTAACACTTGGATAGTTATTTGTGCCTGTTACAAATATATCCGTGCTTGTTGCCGCCATCGTGTCAACTACACCAGCACCTTGCTGACGTGGAGAAGTATAGGCTCCAGTTTGTTTATTAAAATGTGGTTTTGCAGTAGACATAATTAAAGCTTTTACAATCTCTGAAATTTGACTAGCTGATAATTCAGGATGTTTCTTTGCTAAATATTCTTTGACTAATGCTGCGACACCAGCTACATGAGGGGCCGCCATACTTGTTCCACTGATACTTCCATAGCTATTGTCGTTAAATGATGAATAGATATTTCCACCAGGTGCAGTAACATCTGGTTTCAATTGTCCATCTGTTGTAACTCCCCAACTTGAAAAATCTGACAATTGGTCTGCAACGTCTGATTTACGATTATCCATCTTGTGATTAAAGACAATTTTATACTGACCAGACTTAAGAATTTCACCATAATGTTTTGAAATAAAGACAGATGGAATTTTCTTAGCATCACCTGTAACAGACATACTAACATTTGCACCTTCAACGTTGTTATAAATTAAAACTCCAGCTGCACCATGTTGAAGAGCATTTTTAATCTTATCAGAAAAATGAATTTTACCACGTTGAATCAGTGCTAACTTGCCTCTTACATCAATATTAGCAAAATCTTCTTCACGACCAATACCCGCTGCTACATATTCGTATTCTTTCCCTTTTTCAAAATCTTTTTCTGTTTCAGGTTTATTAAAATCAAACTTACCATAATCAAGGGTAGCGTCATTTTCTAAACCTTTTACTTCAAAAACTTCAGTAGTTAGAATTTTATTATTAATCGAAGCAACAGAAATTGAATCTTCTACTGTAGAGGGATTTCCGACGAGACCATAATCAGGATTTGTTGCCAATGGTTGTGAAAAACCTCTACCGAAAGTATTACTATTACCAGCAGCAATAACAACAGATACTCCTTTAGCGCGTGCTCTTTTTACTGCATCAATGATATCTGAACCTGCATCTACCGTTGAACCCGCACCTGCACCCAAACTCATATTGATCACATCTGCACCTAATGCAACAGCATCATCAATAGCTTTTACATAGAGGGCAGAGGCTGTAGTTTTATCTCTGTCTGAAAAAACTCTCATAAACATTATTTGAGCTTCTGGTGCAACTCCATATACCTTCTCAGAATTTGGAGCTTTATTAACTGGATTTCCAGCTACAATCCCAGTAACGTGCATTCCATGAGACTCTTTTTCAGCCTCTTTTATATTATCAGTTCCATCAAAGTAATCATAAGCATATACTACCTTGTCACTGTACCATTTCCCATAGTCAATACCAGCAGCCTTTTTAGCTTTTTCGATATCATCCTGATTTTTAAATTTCGCCTTTGACGGATCAGAAATACGCAAAACCTCATGATTCAAATCAAGACCTGAATCTATAACAGCGACTACAGTTCCTTGTCCTTTATGTCCTGCTTCCCAGGTTTTAGGGACAGTAATCATTTCATTACTGGAGACACTGTTTGGCTTTTCTTTATGTCCACCTTGAGATAACGACTGTGATTGTAAGCTTTCTGAAGAAGAATTACTTTTCACTGCTGATTCTTCCTTCTTCTCTTCACTTTTTATCGCAGTCGTTTCTTTCTGTGCGGTTACATTCTTGTCTGACTTATTATCTCTATATTCTATAGAATCATCTTGTTTTAATGACTCTGTCACTTCTGTTTTTTCCTTTGAAGAAGAATCTAGAGCATTCTTGTCAGCCGTGACTGGCGGTGCGAGCTTATTTGAATCATCTAATTTATTAATTGTTAGTGCATGTGTAACTTGATTGGATGTTTCAAATTTCCCCTCATCAGCACTAACCTGTACTAAAGCAAATCCGCATGCAAAGACCGATAGCAGAAAAATCGTTGCTACTTGGTACTTTTTATGACAAAAATCTTTGCAATCTCCCATAAAATCACTCCTTTTTATTTAAATTAAAAGTATTATATCCTAAATTATCTGAAAATTCTATCAAAAAAATATTTTGTAACAAGATTGTAATATTAATCATATCATGCGATTTAAACATAAAAAATTAGCCTTGAGTGATACAAGACTAAATTTCTTTATTGAAAAATTACTTACTATTGAATTGGTCTTTCAGCAACCTTCTTACTGATTACGGTCATAGAATAATTCGTGTGATTTTAATCGTGAATTTAGCATTTCTGAAACTGTGACAAATTCATAACCCTGACCTTTCAAATAGTCAATAACCTTCGGTAGAGCATTTACAGTCTCAACATGAATGTCATGCATAAGAATAATTGAACCATTCTTAACCTGACGCTGAATTTCTGTCAAAATAGATGCTTCATTTTTACTCTTCCAGTCCAGACTATCCACATCCCACATAATAAAGCTCAAATCGAGACTATTGCGAATGTCGTCTGTAATGGCCCCATAAGGTGGACGCATAAGTTTAGAACTAGAGCCCAACACTTTAGTTAGCGCAGCCTCAGTATCAGTAATTTGTTTTTTAGCTTCATCAAGAGAAAGTTTTGAAAGAACTGGATGACTCCAACTATGGTTTCCAATAACATGGCCATCCGATTTCATACGTTTCAAAATCTCTTCATTTCCAGAAACATTCTTACCTAAAACAAAGAAAGTTGCCTTGATACCATACTTAGAAAGAGTATCTAATGCTTGATTTGTCGTTGCAGGATTTGGTCCATCATCAAAAGTCAAGGCTACTACTTTACGATTTTTCTTTTCATAATAAGCCTTATATAGTTCTGCGTCCTTATCTAATAAATAAGAGGACTGAATAACTTCAAAGAAACTAGATACTGGTAAGGCAATCTCATTTAGATTTTCCACTGATTGACTGGGATAAAGGATAATCTGACTATCCTTATAATCAAAGTTCCATGCAGACAAGTCTTGGTCAGAGAAACCTTTAACAATCTGATCAACCTTTTCTTGCTCCAATTTCTTATCCTGTAAGAAAGAGGTGATTTCTTTTAACAACTGCTCTTTGGCTTTACTTGGATCTGAAAATAATTGATCAAGTGTAAAAGGTTTACCATCTTCTGTTAAATGTACTTTTGCCAAACTAGTTTTTTCAGTCTCTTCAACTTTTGACGAAGTTAAATCATAGACTTGTTTCATCACACTTCGGTTGACAATCCCTTTTAAAGTCGAATCCTGTTTCTCCGTATAATAAAAAACCAGATTTTCCTTGTCTTCTAAATTTTCCTTAATATCCTGCACTATGATTCCTTTTACAGACGAAATCACTTGCTCCCCTTGGAGAGGATAATAGGCAATCACTTCAGCTTGTCCCTTACGAAAATGATCTTTCTGATTACCCTCACTCAATTGATCATCTTTCTCTTTTTTAAGCGATTCAATATTTTGTTCAAAGCTTTGTTTTGAAAATACCTTGTAGCCAATCATCGATCCAAGAACACAAATACTTACTGAAAAGATAGCTACTAGGGCTATTAAACTCATTCTTATCTTATCGTGCTCAACACGATTTGCTCTACTTTTATCCATAAGACCATCATATCAAATTCAAGCTATAATTTCAATGATTAACGGAGATTATAATATATCGAAAAAAGGGGGACTTCCCTCTTTTTTCAATTCATTTATTTGACTGCTTCTTTCAAAGCATCTACCTTATCCAAACGTTCCCATGGAAGATCAATATCTGTACGTCCCATGTGTCCATAAGCAGCTGTTTGACGGTAAATTGGGCGCTTGAGGTTCAGCATTTGGATAATTCCTGCAGGGCGAAGGTCAAAGATTTGACGAGCCGCTTTTTCAAGTTTGCTTTCAGCTACTGTTCCTGTACCAAAGGTATCAATACGGACAGAAACAGGTTGCGCAACACCGATGGCATAGGCCAATTGCACTTCTGCTTTATTAGCCAAACCTGCTGCAACGATGTTCTTGGCAATGTAGCGAGCTGCATAAGAGGCTGAGCGGTCCACCTTAGTCGCATCCTTACCAGAGAAGGCACCACCACCATGACGAGAGTAGCCACCATAAGTATCTACGATAATCTTACGACCAGTCAAACCTGAATCTCCTTGAGGTCCACCGATTACAAATCGACCAGTTGGATTGATGAAGAATTTTGTTTGCTCATCCAAGTAAGAGGCTGGAATAACCTCTTTGATAACCTTGCTAATGACATCATTGTGAATTTGTTCGTTGCTGACTTCTGGATCGTGCTGAGTTGAAATAACAACTGTGTCCACACGTACTGGACGATCATTCTCATCAT
Source organism: uncultured Streptococcus sp. (assembly GCA_963545095.1). Classification (GTDB taxonomy): domain Bacteria; phylum Bacillota; class Bacilli; order Lactobacillales; family Streptococcaceae; genus Streptococcus. Next base: position 8,825 of record CAUUIG010000010.1, on the reverse strand, counting down.
ACTCAACTGTAACTTGTGATTTAGCATCTGGACGAAGATAGCTGATTTCCCCAGATTTACGAAGTTCTGCCAGACGACGAACCAACTTGTGGCTTAGTGAAATTGGCAACGGCATGAGCTCTTCTGTTTCATCCACTGCAAATCCAAACATGAGCCCTTGGTCTCCAGCTCCAATCAAGTCCAATGGATCTTGGTCTGCATTTCCACGAACCTCCAAGGCTTCGTTAACACCTTGGGCAATGTCTGGTGACTGCTCAACAAGTGACGGATGAACTCCCACCGTCTCAGCAGAAAAACCATACTCTGTATTGGTATAACCAATCTCTGCAATGGTATCACGCACCACACGATTGATATCCACATAGGCATTTGTAGATATTTCACCAAAAACATGGACGGAACCAGTATATACAGCTGTCTCAGCAGCAACGTGCGCCTCTGGATCCTTAGCTAAAATAGCATCCAAAATCGCATCTGAAATTTGGTCTGCAATCTTATCTGGATGCCCCTCAGATACAGATTCAGACGTGAATAATTTACGTTCTGACATAAAAATGTCCCCCCTTAAAAATAGTGTTATAGAGTTACAAAGTACTGATAGGTATTTTCATTTTCTAAGAGTTACGACGCGAAAGAAATAAAAACGATACTTTTTTATTTCTGAAGCTAGTAAGGCGCATAGGGTGGTCGCCCTATAGCGGCAACCGTAGAATGACGAGCGACTACTTTAGAGCCGTCATTCTTTGCGAGTTACGACTCGAAACAAAAAAATAGAAATTTCTACCACCTTATCGGGACTATATAACATTACCATTATACCATTTTTAGACGCAATTTGCAGTCTTTAATGTAGTGTTTCTGTTTAGATAGTTCGTTCTCATAAAGCAAAAAGTTGGAGCTCAGTACTCCAACAATTGCTATTAAAATGTTTGGCGTTTAGCTTTACGCTCTGCACGACCGCGAGCACGATTTTCAGCACGCTTGGTCTTTCGGCGCTTTTCATCAACCGCCCATTGAATTTTTTTCTTATAACCTGGTTTGACTTTTTTCTTTTTCTTTTTAACCAAACCAATCATTTCGATATCAAGCTTATCTTGCTTCTTCTCACGGTTGGCACGACGATCACGGTCATAGGTATCTTGAAATTCTCCGTCTTTGACCATCTTAGGAGTAAACTTGATTCCCAATTTCTCCAACTCACGGATATCCGAGTCATCGCTTGGTTGATAAAGGGTAATGGCTGTGCCTGGTAGGCCATTTCGTCCAGTACGACCAACACGGTGCACAAAGAAGGATAAATCTTGCGGAATGGCATCATTGATGACATGGCTGACACCTTCAATGTCAATTCCACGCGCTGCCAAGTCTGTTGCGACAATATACTCAAAATCCAGATTTTTCACCTGATTCATGATTCGCTTGCGTTCACGAGGGGCAATATCCCCATGGATTTTTGCCACCTTCAAGCCTTGAGCAGTCAAGTATGCATGCAATTCATCAGCACGCGTTTTAGTGTTAACAAAAATCATTGCCAAATACGGTTGCATCAACTGAGTCAACTGATAAATTTGAGCATTCTTGTCACGTCCCTTAGTAGAAATCAACCAATTATCAATGGTATCAGAAATGACCGTTTTGGTCTTGATTTTCTCCATGACAGGATTTGACAAGTATTTTTTCAAGAATGGTTGCAACTTTTGTGGAATGGTCGCTGAGAAGACCATGAATTGCAAGTCTTTTGGAAGGCTACCAGCAATCTTATCAACAGTTTCCAAGAATCCCATATCCAAGGTCATATCTGCCTCATCGATTACAAAGGTCTTAGCCTTGTGAATAGCTAAATCACCAGATTTAACTAAGTCGTAGATACGACCAGGCGTTCCGATAACAATATGAGGCTGGTTACTTGCCAATTTGTCAATCTGGCGAGCCTTATCTGTCCCTCCCACATAATTAACCACGCGAACTTCCACTTCTGAATGGGTAGCAATCTGGCGGGCTGCTTGGTAAATTTGAGTAGCTAATTCTCGGCTCGGTGCAGTAATGACTGCTTGAACACTATCGCTGGCTTCATCTAATTGCTGGAAAATCGGCAACAAGAAAGTGTGAGTCTTACCTGAACCTGTTTTTGATTCACCGACTAGATCACGACCTGCCAAAACAATAGGAATCAACTTATCTTGCACCTCTGTTGGAGTTGTAAATTTCAACTCCTCCAAGGCTTCTCTAATATAGTTTTTAAATTGAAATTTCGTAAATGACATAATATCCTCGATTCTATCTATCTTATAAATTATACCATATTTTATTCCATTTCAGTAGTCTCACTCATAGAGCCTCCTTTCAGTAGTTCATCTAATCAGAAAAAGGCTGGAATTTGTGAATCCCAACCTCTTTTCAGTCCTTATTTCCAGTTTAAAGTAGCATTCAAGCCATAGTGATCACTAACTTGCGGATTCTTATTTCCATCAAATACGACATGTAAATTTTCCACCTCTAACTCTTTGGTAGTAAAAACATAGTCGATTCGAAGGGGTTCAGTGTTCCCCTTCCAGCCATCAATTTCTGGTGGAACAGTATAGCTACCACTTTTCTCTTGAGCAACTTCAAATGCGTCTTGTAAGCCTAATGGACTAGCTAAAATAGCTTGGTAACCTTCCTGCCCAGCTGGGTTGTTGAAATCTCCAGCAAGCAAAAGTGGCTTGTTTAGTCCTTTCAAGACAGCTTCAAATCGTGCCCATTCTTCTTGGAACCCTTTATCCCACCAAGAAAGGTGGACACTTGCAACCGCAAGCTTCTTACCATCAACTACAGTTTCAGCCAAGGCAACACGGCGAGTATGATAGTCTGTTGGATCATCCACATCTGAAACCAAAATTTCTCTGGCTTCAATAGGTGTTTTAGACAAGATAGCCACACCTTCATGGTATCGGTCATAACCAATATGGTTATAGGCCCAAGTCCAGTAGTAATCTTTCCCTTGCTCTGACAACTTTTCAACCAAAAGTCTAACATAATGGTCTTGGTGAATAGGCTCAGCTGCTGGCAAAGCTTGATAGAGATCATTAACTTCTACCTCTGGCGAGGTAATCTCCTGATTGATTTCTTGGAAACAAATCAAATCATAATCTTTGTCAAGAACGTCTTCAAGTAAGAGCTGGAATTTTTCTTCAGCTTCTTTTTCCATCCAGCTATGAGTATTGAGTGTTAAAAATTTCATGCTTTTCTCCTAAAACAAGAGGTTGGAAAACAGCTTCCAACCTCAAGTATATTACAATTCTACTTTAGCAACTGCTGTTTTAGCTGCAAGAGAACCTGTTTGTTCTAATTTAACTGATTTAATAGCTTCAGCATTTGTGAAGACAACCACTGTTGAAGTTTCACGACCTGCTGCACGGATAGCATCCAAGTCAGCTGTGACAAGAAGATCACCTGCTGCAACTTTTTGTCCTTCAGCTACATGAACTGTAAATGGTTTTCCTTCAAGACTTACTGTGTCCAAACCAATGTGAACAAGTACTTCAAGACCTGCTTCAGTCACAAGACCAAGAGCATGTTTTGTAGGGAAGATGCTTGATACAGTACCTGAAACTGGAGATACAATGTTTCCATTTGCAGGTTCTACAGCAAATCCGTCACCCATCATTTTTTGAGCAAATACTGGATCTTTTACTTGTTCCAAAGCAACAACTTGACCATCTGCTACTGAGTAAACTTCCTCAGCAAGACCTTTGAATTGAACAGTGTTTTGTTGCGCTTCTGTCATTTGACTTGGAAGAGTTTCAGGAATGATTTCACCTGAATCAAGGATATCTTGGATATCAGATTTCAATACGTCAGCTTTTGGTCCGTAGATAGCTTGGACACCTTGTCCTTTCATGACAAGACCCATAGCTCCTTCTGCTTTCCATTGTTCTGCATCACCGACTTTGTCAGCGTCTTTTACAGTTACACGAAGACGAGTCATACATGCGTCTACGTCAACGATGTTTGCACGTCCACCAAGAAGGTTGATAATGTTTACAGCTTGAGAACCTGCTGCAACTTTCACTTCGCTACTAGATTCTTCTGAACCTTCAGCAGTTTCGTAGTTTCCGTTACGTCCTGGAGTTGCGTAGTTGAATTTTTGAATCATGAAGTTTGCGATAAAGTACATGATTACAGCAAAGAGAACAGTTACCCAAATGAAGTTAACGATATCCATACCGATACCAGCGCTAATCGCAATAGGTGTACGAGTCAAGAACTCAATTGAACCGAATGAGTGCATACGTAGGTTCACAACGTCAGCCATAGCGAAGGCAGCACCCTGAACAAGTGAGTAAACAAGATACATAGGTGTTGCGACGAACATGAACATGTATTCGATTGGTTCAGTAACCCCTGTCAAGAATGTTGCAAGAGCTGTTGCAATCATCATACCTTTGTATTTGTGTTTCTTGTCAGCATCAACATTACGGTAGATAGCCACAATCACACCCATCAAGATACCGAATGAACCGATCATTTGTCCAACTTTGAAACGAGCTGGGTGAACAGTATCTAACAAGTGTTGGTATTGAGTAGCATCAGTACCTTTAAGATTTACAAGGTCTGTTACCCATGCAAGCCAAAGTGGATCTTGACCAAATACTTGACTACCTTTTGCTGCACCAGTTAAGACATCATAAGTACCACCAAGAGCTGTGTAGTTCATTGGGATAGTCAACATGTGGTGAAGACCAAATGGCAAGAGCAAACGTTCCAAAGTACCATACAAGAATGGTGCAAGGATTGGAGCAGTTTCTTGTGAGTTGGCAATCCAGATACCAAAGCTATTGATACCTGTTTGAACTACTGGCCAGAAAGCAGCAAGTACAATTGCAGCAATTATTGAACGAAGAATAACTACAAACGGTACAAAACGTTTTCCGTTAAAGAATGAAAGTGCATCAGGAAGCTTACGGAAGTTATAGTATTTATTGTAAGCAGTTGCTCCAATAAAACCAGAAATAATCCCTACGAAGACACCCATGTTAAGTGCTGGGGCTTCCATAACACTAATGAAGTAATCAGCAACTTTGATTGAACCACCAAAGAGAGTTGTTACCATAGCTTCTGGATTCTTCAACATGTCTCCTGATACGCCAAAGATTGTACCAGTGATACGGTTGATTAGGATAAAGGCAAGACCTGCAGCAAACGCACCACCAGCACGTTCCTTAGCCCAGCTTCCTCCAATAGCAAGGGCGAACAAGATATGAAGGTTAACGATAACTCCCCAACCGATTTGCTCTAGTACACCACCAGTAATAACGAGTGGAGCAAAGTTAGGGTTAATCATCACAAGCGACTTACCGATTGAAATCATCAAACCAGCAGCCGGCATAACGGCGATAACCACCATCAAAGCCTTACCGAATTTTTGCCAAAACTCGAAAGACAAGACATTTTTGAATGTATCTTTCATCATTCAAATCTCCTTTATTTTTATTTAGGCAAACGTTTTACGAAAACGTTTGCACTTAACTATGTATTCATTATACCACTTTAATTTTTTTTGTAAAGGCTTTTATAAAAAAAAGTATACTTTTTTCTAAAATTTTTGTAGAAAAAAGGAGATATTAAAATCTCCTCAAATATACATATATTCTATTTTAGATTTTCAAGAAACGTCTCATTGAAATTCCTGATCCCAGTGAACCGATGAAAATACCAATCACAAATAATAGGGCAATCATCAGTGGACTGAATACCTCTGGTGAAATCATTGAAAGATTTTGACCGACTAATGACTTATTAACCGATTGGTAAACCATTTGATAAACAACAAATACCAGAACTGATGGAAGGGTTGCTCCAAGTAAACCAATGAAGGCACCTTCAAGCAAGAAAGGTCCACGGATATAACCGTTCTTAGCCCCTACTAAACGCATGATTTGAATTTCACGGCTTCGTGAAATAATGGTGATACGTATCGTATTAGAAATCAAGAAGACTGCAATGAAAATCAATAATCCCGCGATAACTAGTCCCCAGACACGAATAAATGAGGCTAACTTAAACAAGCGTTCTGTATTGGCACCACCATCTTGGACTTCTGATACACCTTCAATTTTCTTAGCCTCCTCGGCTACAGTTTTTACATCACTTGGTGTATTTGTATCAACGATATAGGCATCATATAGAGGATTGGCGTCACCATCAAAGATTTTCCAATTGTCCCCCATTGTCTCAGTTAATTTTTCATATTGCTCTTCTTTACTTGAAAAAGTAACACTCTTAACTGTAGACATCCCCTTCAAAGCATTATATACCTTGTGGTAGTCATTATTTGTAACAGTTTGACCTTCTTTTTCAATAGTCTCGCTATTATCAGCTACATCCTTTCGAATATAAACCATCACTCGTACATTATTTTCAATATCTGTAGCTAGTTTCGCTGTATTGAAAATAACAGAAGCAAATATGGCAACCAAGGTCAAAGTAATCATGACTGAGCTGACAGCAGCCACTGTCATCCAACCATTTCGTTTCAAACTTTTTAGTGATTCAAATAAATGGCGAAAAAATCTACTAATCATCGTATCCATACTCTCCTTTAGCTTCGTCACGAACGACACGGCCATTTTCAATGGCAATGACACGGTGGCGCAAGGTATTTACAATCTGACTATTGTGGGTCGCCATCAAAACAGTTGTCCCTTGGAGATTGATGCGTTCCAGCAAATTCATAATTTCCCATGAATTATCTGGATCCAAGTTTCCTGTTGGTTCGTCCGCAATCAATACTTTTGGATTATTTACAATAGCACGCGCAATCGCAATCCGCTGTTGTTCTCCCCCCGAAAGTTCATTTGGGAAAGAACGAACCTTATGCTTCAATCCAACGAGGTCTAAGACTTCCATCACCCGTTTTTTGATATTACGGCGATTTTCCCCGATTACTTCCATAGCGTAAGCAATATTTTCATAGACAGTTTTCTTTGGCAACAATTTATAATCCTGAAAGACAACCCCAACACTTCGACGTAGAAGCGGAACATCTTTCTTTTTAATCTTAACCAAATTAAAGCCAGCAACTGATAGGCTTCCTTTATCGATTTTTACTTCACGATATAGAGAACGAATAAAGGTTGACTTCCCTGCTCCTGAAGGTCCTACGATGTAAGCAAATTCCCCTGGTTGAATGCTGACCGAAACACCGCGTAGGGCAGTCGTCCCGTTGTCATACTTTTTAACAACATCTCTCATTTCAATAATTGACATGTGAGTTCCTTTCTATCTTAGCTAATTCGCCACTTGAGATAGGCATCGATAAAACCATCTAGGTCTCCATCCATAACCTTATCTACTTGTGCAACCTCAAAACTAGTTCGGTGATCTTTTACCATAGTATATGGCGTGAAAACATAAGAACGGATTTGGCTTCCCCATGTGATTTCCTTTTTCTCACCCTTGAGGGAATCAACCTCCGCAGCTTTCTTTTCTTGCTCCATTTGATAGAGCTTAGCCTGCAACATCTTCATGGCACGATCTCTATTTCCATATTGGGTACGATCGACCGTTGACTGGACGACAGTTCCCGTAGGAATATGTGTTAAACGCACACCTGTTGAAACTTTATTGACGTTCTGACCACCAGCACCACCTGAACGGAAGGTATCCATCTTGATGTCATCTTCACGGATTTCCACTTCAATGGTATCATCCAGCTCAGGCATCACTTCTACAGATGTGAAAGAGGTATGGCGACGTTTGGCAGAGTCAAATGGTGAAATTCGCACCAAACGGTGTACCCCCATTTCTGACTTGAGAAGACCATAGGCGTTAGGTCCTTCAAATGATAAGGTTACTGACTTAATACCAGCCTCATCACCTGCTTGATAATCCAATACTTCCACTTTAAAGCCTTTAGCATTTCCATAGCGAGTGTACATACGAAGCAACATATCACCCCAGTCCTGAGCCTCAGTACCACCGGATCCTGGATGGATTTCCAAAATCGCATTATTATGGTCATAAGGTTCTGACAAGAGAAGGGTCATCTCGTAACTGGTCATCATCTTATCAAGTTCTGATAACTGTTCGACCAGTTCATCATGCACTGACTCGTCTTCTGCTAAAAAGTCCAATAAAATTTCAACTTCATCCTGCAACTCTTCCATTTTATGGAAGGTGTTGTAGGTGTTTTTTAATTCATTTAATTCTTGCGACGTTTTTTGGGCCGCGATATTATCGTTCCAAAAATCAGGTTCTGTCATCTTGTTTTCCAAGATGGCAATCTCTTCCTCTAAACCTTCGAGGTCAAAGAGACCCCCTGAAAGAAGCTAATTTTTCACGATTTGCGTCAATTTTCTGACGAATTACTGAAATGTCCATAAATACTCCTTTTTTGTATCGTTTTATTATACCATATTCTCTCATTTCTTTCCATCTTTTGCTCTAATCCCTTATTACACGTAAAAAGAAGCCTTTCGGCTTCTCTTCTTATAAAACTTTCGCAGAAGTGCGACTAATCTCTTCTACTTGAATATTTTCAGATTCAAATTTCTGCTTTAAGGCCGTCAAATCAACTGAACCATCAATTTGAACTTCGATAATCACCTTACCATCTTTACGCGGAATATTTACGGTATGCGAGATATTCAAATTTTCTTCTGCAATCAAAGAAACAATCTTTCCGAGGACACCGACTTCATCTTCTGTAACAAAACGCACACGAATACCTTCTTCTCCATAGCCAGCAATTTCAAGAAAGGCTTGGAAAACGTCACGGTCAGTAATAACACCATAGACTTGATGGTTATCTACTACAGGAAGAATACCAATCTTGTTTTTCAACA
>CAUUIG010000009.1:0-27592 GCA_963545095.1 uncultured Streptococcus sp. | reverse complement strand
ATTAAGGTCGATTTCCCTGAACCTGACACACCTGTCACCGCAATGAATTTTCCTAGTGGGAAGCGAGCTGTGACATTTTGCAGGTTGTTCTCACGCGCACCTGTCACCTCGATAAAACGACCATTTCCGACACGTCGCTCTTCTGGCACTGGAATGGCACGTTTGCCTGACAAGTACTGGCCTGTGATAGACTTGCTGTTGCGAGCCACCTGTTTAGGCGTACCTGCAGCGACAATCTCCCCACCAAAAACACCCGCACCAGGACCAACGTCAATCAGATAATCAGCCTCACGCATGGTATCTTCATCATGTTCCACCACGATGAGGGTATTGCCCAAATCACGCATCTTTTTCAGACTGGCAATCAGACGGTCATTATCCCTCTGGTGAAGACCAATCGATGGCTCATCTAGGATATAGAGGACACCTGATAGGTTAGAACCAATCTGAGTTGCCAAGCGAATACGCTGACTTTCTCCACCTGAAAGAGTTCCTGCCGAACGTGACAGGGTTAGATAGTTAAGACCCACGTTATTAAGGAAGGTCAAACGATCCTTGATTTCCTTGAGAATGGGACGAGCGATGATGGCTTCATTTTCAGAAAGAGTCAACTGACTGACTAATTCCAAGTGGTCTGCGATAGACAGGTCTGAAATTTCTCCGATATGTGGCCCTTGCTCACCACCCACACGGACAGACAAGGCCTGGTCATTGAGACGATAGCCATGACAGGTTCCGCAAGTCAGTTCATTCATGTAGAGGCGCATCTGGGTGCGAGTGTAGTCACTGTTAGTTTCATGGTAGCGACGCTTGATATTATTGACAACTCCTTCAAACGGAATGTCGATATCACGCACACCACCAAATTCATTCTCATAGTGGAAATGGAATTCTTTGCCATCCGAGCCGTAGAGAATCAATTTCTTATCTTCTTCTGACAAGTCCTCAAAGGGCTTATCCATATCCACTCCAAAGGCTGTCATAGCCTGCTCTAACATATTTGGATAGTAGTTGGATGAGATAGGATTCCAAGGTGCTAGCGCCCCCTCACGTAAGGTTTTGCTGGCATCTGGCACTACCAAATCAGTATCCACCTCCAGCTTGATGCCCAAGCCGTCACACTCACTACAAGAACCAAAAGGAGCATTGAATGAGAAGAGACGTGGCTCTAACTCTGGAACAGTAAAGCCACAAACTGGACAGGCATAATGCTCAGAGAACAACAACTCAGAGTCGTCCATGGTATCGATAATCACATAACCTTCTGCGATACGAAGGGCAGCCTCAATGGAATCAAAGAGACGGCTACGAATGCCCTCCTTGATGACAATACGGTCAACCACAACATCAATATTGTGTTGCTTGCTCTTGGACAACTCTGGCACTTCGGTCACATCATAGACTTCCCCATCCACACGGACACGGACATACCCATCTTTCTGAACTTTCTCGATAACACTCTTATGCTGTCCTTTTTTCTTACGTATGACAGGAGCTAAAATTTGCAGACGTTGGCGTTCTGGCAATTCCAAGACCTTATCCACGATTTGCTCTACAGAAGAAGCCTTGATAGCCCCATGTCCGTTGATACAGTAAGGCGTCCCCACACGCGCGTAGAGAAGACGCAGATAGTCATTGATTTCAGTCGTTGTTCCCACCGTCGAGCGAGGATTTTTACTAGTCGTTTTCTGGTCGATGGAAATAGCTGGGCTGAGGCCATCAATGGCATCTACATCAGGCTTCTCCATATTTCCCAAAAACTGGCGAGCATAGGCTGACAAACTCTCCACATAGCGACGTTGTCCCTCCGCATAGAGGGTATCAAAGGCCAGACTGGATTTCCCTGAACCTGACAAGCCTGTCACGACAACCAGCTTGTCTCGCGGAATCTCCACATCAATATTTTTTAAATTATGGGCACGCGCCCCATGAATGACAATTTTATCTTGCATCTTTGTTCTTTCTAGTCCATTATTGCTTACCATTATACCAAAAAAAGTGAGATTCTATTACCCAAAAGGCCGATTTTGTAGTATAATAGTACGGTGTGAAAAAATCTGAAAAATGAGAAAGGATAAGGGATATGAAACAAGTTTTTCTCTCTACAACAACTGAATTTAAAGAGATCGATACGCTTGAACCGGGTACTTGGATCAATCTCGTCAATCCGACTCAAAATGAATCACTCGAAATCGCTAACGCCTTCGATATTGATATTGCCGACCTCCGAGCACCGCTCGATGCAGAAGAAATGTCTCGTATTACCATTGAAGACGAGTACACCCTGATTATCGTAGACGTGCCGGTCACAGAGGAAAGAAATAACCGCACCTACTACGTAACCATCCCGCTTGGTATTATCATCACAGAGGAAACCATTATCACTACGTGTTTGGAACCATTACCGGTCCTTGATGTCTTTATCAACCGTCGATTGCGTAATTTCTACACCTTCATGCGTTCGCGTTTTATCTTCCAGATTCTCTATCGCAATGCAGAGCTTTACCTAACAGCCCTTCGTTCGATTGACCGTAAGAGTGAACAAATCGAAAGTCAACTGCATCAATCAACTCGTAATGAAGAATTGATTGAGCTCATGGAATTGGAAAAAACCATCGTCTATTTCAAGGCTTCCCTCAAAACAAATGAGCGTGTGATTAAGAAATTGACCAGCTCAACCAGCAATATCAAGAAATACCTTGAAGACGAAGACCTGCTTGAAGATACCCTGATTGAAACCCAACAGGCCATCGAGATGGCAGATATTTATGGAAACGTCTTGCATTCTATGACAGAGACCTTTGCCTCTATCATTTCTAACAACCAGAACAACATCATGAAAACCTTGGCCCTTGTGACCATCGTCATGTCCATCCCAACCATGGTCTTTTCTGCCTACGGGATGAACTTTAAGGATAATGAAATCCCCCTAAACGGCGAACCAAATGCCTTCTGGTTAATCGTCTTTATCGCCTTTGCTATGAGTGTCTCGCTCACTCTCTATCTCATCCATAAAAAATGGTTCTAAGAGGAGTTCCTATGTCTCAGATTGATCTACAAAAATTAACTAAGAAAAACCAAGAGTTTGTCCACATTGCTACCCAACAATTCATCAAAGATGGGAAAACAGACGCTGAAATCAAGGCTATTTTTGAGGAAGTTATTCCCCAAATCCTTGAGGAGCAAGCCAAGGGTACGACTGCTCGTTCCCTCTACGGCGCACCGACCCATTGGGCTCATAGTTTCACTGTCAAGGAACAATATGAAAAAGAGCATCCAAAAGAAAATGATGATCCAAAACTCATGATTATGGACTCAGCCCTTTTCATCACTAGTCTCTTTGCCCTCGTCAGCGCCCTTACAACCTTCTTCTCAGCAGATCAGGCTATCGGTTACGGTTTGATTACCCTCCTATTGGTTGGACTTGTTGGTGGATTTGCCTTCTACTTGATGTACTACTTTGTTTACCAATACTATGGACCAGATATGGACCGCAGTCAACGTCCTCCTTTCTGGAAATCTGTACTAGTTATCCTAGCTTCTATGTTCCTTTGGTTGCTTGTCTTCTTTGCAACAAGCTTCCTACCAGCTAGCCTTAACCCAGTATTGGCTCCAGTGCCACTGGCTATTATCGGAGCAGCCCTCCTAGCCCTTCGCTTCTATCTCAAGAAACGCTTGAACATCCGTAGCGCAAGTGCAGGACCAACACGCTATTAAGAAGAACGGAAACATATCATGGTTCAACATCATAAGAACCATGATTTTTTAATCTTTAAACAATCATGTAAAAAATATTTAACTCTATCTAAAATTCAGTACATTTATACTTTATAAAACATAAATGTAAACATTTTATTCTATTTTGTACAGAGAATAACAACAAATGAGCATATTCCTTGCCTATATACAATCATTTTGATACTCTATAATTGGAGGGAAATATGACAAAACAAAAAATTAATCGAATCGTAGGCTCCATTGGTGCCTTTATTGGAATTATAGTATTTATTGCCTACATACCTCAAATTATCGCTAATTTACAGGGAAATAAAGCTCAACCATTTCAACCTTTATCAGCTGCTATATCTTGCTTAATCTGGGTTATTTATGGATGGACAAAGGAACCTAAGAAGGATTGGATACTAATCATTCCAAATTCAGCCGGTGTTATTTTAGGTGGAATCACTTTTTTGACTTCACTCTAACAAATCTAATAGTATGTATAAAAAGCAACTGCAGATGCGGTTGCTTTTTCACTTACTTTCTTGATTTTAAAGTATTCTTCTGACATCCCACATAGCTCTATCTAATCTTTTGTGATAAAATAGGCTCAATCTATTTCTAGGAGGATAAAATATGATTTCTACTATTGGTATTGTTAGTTTATCTAGTGGCATTATCGGAGAGGACTTTGTCAAACACGAAGTGGACTTGGGTGTCCAACGTCTCAAGGACCTGGGACTCAATCCTATCTTTTTGCCCCATTCGCTAAATGGATTAGACTTTATCAAGGACCATCCTGAAGCTCGTGCAGAGGATTTGATTCATGCCTTTTCTGATGATAGCATCGATATGATCCTATGTGCCATCGGTGGAGACGATACCTATCGCTTACTACCTTATCTTTTTGAAAATGATCAACTCCAAAAGGTTATCAAACAAAAAATTTTTCTTGGCTTCTCGGATACAACCATGAACCATCTCATGTTGCATAAATTAGGAATCAAGACTTTTTATGGTCAATCCTTCTTAGCAGACATTTGTGAATTGGACAAGGAAATGCTGACCTATAGCCTCCACTACTTTAAAGAATTGATTGAGACTGGAAGAATTTCAGAAATACGCCCTAGTGACGTCTGGTATGAGGAACGAACTGATTTTAGTCCCAAGGCTCTGGGGACACCTCGTATCAGTCATGCAAATACTGGTTTTGAGCTGTTGCAAGGAAATGCCCAGTTCGAGGGGAAAATCCTCGGTGGTTGCCTCGAATCTCTCTACGATATCTTTGACAACTCTCGATACGCAGACAGCACGGAGCTCTGCCAAAAATACAAACTTTTCCCTGACTTGTCAGACTGGGAAGGAAAAATCCTCTTGCTAGAAACAAGCGAAGAAAAGCCTGAGCCAGAAGATTTCAAAAAGATGTTGCAGACTTTAAAGGAAACTGGGATATTCGAGGTCATCAGCGGACTCTTGGTCGGAAAACCTATGGATGAAACTTTCTATGACGACTATAAAGAGGCACTATTGGATATTATTGACAGCAATATCCCGATTGTCTATAATCTGAATGTCGGCCACGCAACTCCAAGAGCAATTGTACCTTTTGGGGTCCATGCTCATGTAGATGCACAGGAACAAGTCATTCGCTTTGACTATAACAAATAAAGCTGGGAAGAATTTCTCAGCTTTTTCTCACTATCATTACTGGTATTTTCATCACATACTACTGATAGCTAAAATGACCAAGGAGAGACTGTTGCTTAACATGTGAACAAGTAGGGGATAGTAGATATTCTCCTTTTCTTTCACATAAATAATTGAAAAGGCAAGGCCAGCGCCTAGATAACCGACTGCACCGACCCACTCGGATAGATCCAAGCTGTGCATATGAGTTAAGGCAAAAGCAAGGCCGGCTATAAAGATACTCAGCCAAGTTGGCAGACTTTTTCTCAAATATCTCAATAGAGTTTGACGGAAAATTAATTCTTCTACCAGAGGTCCAATAACACAAGCAAAAACAGCTATCAGTATTGGTTGCTCTTGAAAAGTGCTTTGAATATTCGACTGGTTTAGACCTTGTCCGACTAGCCCAAAAAACTGCTTCAACATCTCTGATACAAATTCAAAGACAACAGTCATCAGAAAGAGAAAGAGCCATCCTGTTAAGACGCCAAAGAAAAATTTCCTTTTAGTCTTTCTAATCTCATTCCATTGTTTGATCAATCTATCCTTAAACAAGAAAGAGCCATATAGAGCTAGTACTACATAAACTAGATAATTTGCAATGGCAGATGGCATCAAGAAAGCCAGCAATTTAACGCCATCAAATACAAAGAGAACTGTATAGAGAATCGCAAAAATCAGAATTCCCTTATTTTTGTTAGACATCATTTAAGACCTTTCCACTCACAATCATTCTCATGGTCATCAACCAGCCCTGCTGCTTGTAGAAAAGACAAGACGGCGACTGGGCCTGTGAACTTGAAACCTCTTTTTTTGAGATCTTTGGCTAATTTTTCAGACAAGGGTGTTTTAGCTGGGGCTTGGCGATAATCAGGAACATCGTTAACGACAGTTTTCCCCTCAACAAAAGACCAAAGATAGGCATCAAAAGAGCCATATTCTTCCTGTAGTCGTAAAAAAGCTTGGGCGTTAGCGCGTGTAGCAAAAATCTTGGCTCTATTTCGAATGATGGCTGGATTCTCCAGCAAGTCTTCCAGTTCGGTGTCGGTCATCTCTGCGACCGCTTGAATTTGATAGCCATGAAAGGCTTCTCGGAAAGCTTGACGTTTGTTGAGCACCGTTTCCCAAGACAGGCCTGCCTGATAGGTTTCCATACACAACAACTCAAACAATGCTTGGTCATCATGGAGAGGTTGGCCCCACTCCTCATCATGATAGGTAATGTAGAGCGGATTGGTCATCTTGACCCACGAACAACGTTTTGTCATGCTCTGCTCCTATTTGACCAACATTTTAAGGGCCGACTTGATATAGTTCTCAGCTGTATCTGTCGTTCCTTCAAAGAATTTCTTGATTTTCTTGAGCTCGGTCGCCTTGTAGCCCAGAGCCAACATGGCTTCCATGGCTTCTTCCAATTCTTGGTTTTCAGCGCTAGCTTGCACTGCCACCTTGGCAGGAAGGTCATCTCCTGCAACTACTACCTTACCTTCCAAGTCCAGCACCATCTGCTGGGCTGTTTTCTTGCCAATTTTAGGGAACTTGGTCAAGTAGGTGATGTTCTTGGTTTCGATAGCTTGGACCAAGCCAGCATTGTCATCGGCAGCAATAATAGCAAGAGCTGATACAGGACCAATCCCAGAGACCGAAATCAGACTGAGAAAGAGCTTTTTCTCGTCTTCTGAGCGAAATCCATAAAGCAGATGGGCATCCTCACGCACGACCTGGTGCACATAAATTTGAGCTTCTTGGTTGACCTGTCCTGAGTAGGCATAAGGGTTGGCTACATGCAAAATATAACCGATACCGTTGACTTCAAGGACAATGTATTTAGCAGTGATTTTAGTAATGATTCCTTTTAAATATTCGTACATAGTTTTCCTTTTCTCTTATTTCGTTTATCTAGTATATCATATTTTCTTTATCCGAGGAGCGAGAATCGATTATCACAAATACAGTATATCAAAAATAATTTATGTTTATCTGTTGACATATTCAAAATTAAGTACTATAATCATCTGTAATTGAATAACTATCTTCAGGGCAGGGTGCAATTCCCTACCGGTGGTATAGCCCACGAGCCGAAAGGCATGATTTGGTGAAATTCCAAAGCCGACAGTATAGTCTGGATGAAAGAAGATAAAAGTATATTTGTGCTTTTTGTGTGCTCTGAAATGATTACTTGTCATTTCAGAGCATTTTTGTTAATCGCATAAGTTTTCTTTTGTATGCCTTGAATAGTCCCCTATTCAAGGTATATTTTTTTGGAGGTAGTGAGATGAGCGACTCAAAATATATGCAATTAGCAATAAAACTGGCACAAAAAGGGGCTGGTTACGTCAATCCCAATCCTATGGTCGGCGCAGTTATTGTAAAAGATAATCACATTATCGGACAAGGTTATCATGAGTTTTTTGGTGGCCCACATGCTGAGAGAAATGCTCTTAAAAATTGTAGAGAATCCCCTGTAGGAGCGACGCTTTATGTAACACTTGAACCCTGTTGTCACTTCGGGAAAACACCTCCTTGTATAGACGCTATAATTGATAGTGGTATTACAAGAGTAGTCATTGGAAGCCTAGACTGCAACCCTATTGTATCTAGAAAAGGAGTAAAGATACTTGAGGAAAATAATCTTCAAGTTACTGTTGGAGTTTTAGAAAATGAGTGTCTTAACTTAATAAAAAGTTTTAGAAAGTATATTACCCAGCATGTACCCTATGTTTTTATGAAATATGCAATGACAATGGATGGAAAAATAGCCACTAAAACAAATCAATCCAAATGGATTACTGGAGAAGAGGCAAGAAAGCATGTACATCAATTGCGACACCAGATTAGTGCGATTATGGTGGGAGTCAATACTGTTATTCAAGACGATCCTTTACTGACATGTAGATTGGAGGAAGGGAAAAATCCTATCCGTATCATATGCGATACACATTTACGAACTCCTCTTACCTCTAAAATCGTAAAAACAGCAAATGATATTAAAACTTACATTGCCACTTCCTCTGAAGACAAAAATAAAATGAAGCTATATCAAAATCATGGCTGTGAAATACTTTCCATAAAGAAAAAAGGCAATCATATAGACCTATCGAGTTTAATGCAACATCTAGGAAACATGCAGATTGATAGCCTACTTCTAGAGGGGGGCAGTCTAATGAATTGGAGCGCTTTGGAACAACAAATTGTTGATGAGCTGAAAATATATATTGCACCAAAAATTTTTGGAGGCAGTGCCAAGTTTCCTGTCGGAGGTGAAGGTATTTCTTTGCCAAATGACGCTATTAGATTGAAACCTTATGCTTTTTCTCAAATAGGAGATGACTATCTCATAGAAAGTGAAGTGATTTATCCATGTTCACAGGAATAATTGAAGAAATCGGAAAAGTTGAGAGAATACAGAAAGACTCTCGTAATTGTAAACTATCAATTAAAGCCTCAAAAATATTAACGGATATCCATTTAGGCGATAGTATAGCAGTAAATGGTATCTGTCTTACAGTTACTCATTTCAATCATCAAGCCTTTACAGTTGATGTAATGAATGAAACATGGAGTCGAACAGCTCTTACCCTATTAAAACATGGGAGTGAGGTAAATCTAGAAAGAGCCTTATCTGTCAACGGTCGACTTGGAGGTCACGTCGTTACAGGACACATTGATGGTACAGGAAAAATCTCGTCAATAAAAAAAGATGATAATGCTGTATGGTATCAAATCAACACACAAAAAGAAATTTTAGATTTAATAGTTGAAAAAGGATCTATTACAATTGACGGCATTAGTCTGACTGTCGCTAAAGTCTCCAAACTAAACTTTTCAGTATCTGTTATCCCTCATACCTTGGAACAAACCATTCTTAAGAGTAAACAAGTCGGGAGTACAGTAAATCTTGAAAATGATATCTTAGGTAAATATGTGCAAAAACTGATGGATAACTCTCCAAAATCAGAAATATCTAAGGAACTATTATATCAAAATGGATTTTAGTAGAAAGGATGATCAGTCAATGGAATATCGAAAAATACAAGAAGCATTAGAAACATTGCAGAAAGGACGACTTGTTCTTGTTATAGACGACAAGGATAGAGAAAACGAAGGAGACTTAATTTGTTCTGCACAAGCAGCTACAACTGAAAATGTTAATTTCATGGCTACTTATGCCAAAGGATTAATTTGTATGCCTATGAGCGAAAGTTTAGCTAATCAATTAATGCTTTCACCTATGGTTGAAAACAATACAGATAATCATAAGACTGCTTTTACAGTTTCAATTGATTATAAAGAAACGACCACAGGTATTTCTGCAGAGGAAAGAGGACTGACCGCACGTATGTGTGTAGCTGAAGATATAAGACCCTCTGATTTTCGCAGGCCAGGACACATGTTTCCTTTAATTGCAAAAAAAGGTGGTGTTCTAGAAAGAAATGGACACACAGAAGCAACTGTTGATCTATTAAAATTAGCAGGACTAAAAGAGTGTGGCCTATGTTGTGAAATAATGAATCATGATGGCAAAATGATGAGAACAGATGATTTAATTCAGTTCTCGAAGAAACACAACATCCCACTAATTACCATCAAAGAATTACAAGAATATAGAAAAGTATATGATCAGCTGGTAGAACGAGTTTCAACTGTCAATATGCCTACTAGATACGGTAATTTCAAAGCAATTAGCTATATAGATAAACTAAATGGGGAACATCATCTTGCTCTTATTATGGGAAATATAGAGGATGAAGGCAATGTATTATGTCGGGTCCACTCTGAATGTTTAACAGGAGATGTTTTAGGCTCTTTACGGTGCGATTGTGGACAGCAATTCGATAAAGCTATGAAAATGATTGCTGAGAATGGTTCGGGTGTCTTACTTTACTTGCGACAGGAGGGACGAGGAATTGGACTTATCAATAAATTAAAAGCCTATCATTTACAAGATCAAGGAATGGATACGCTTGATGCCAATCTTGCATTAGGCTTTGAAGGTGATTTAAGAGAATATCATATTGGAGCACAAATGCTTAAAGACCTGGGACTACAGTCACTACATTTACTGACAAATAATCCTGACAAGGTTGAACAGTTAGAAAAATATGGAATTACCGTTTCCAGTAGAATACCAATCGAAATAGAAGCTAATCCTTACGATAGTTTTTATTTAGAAACAAAGAAAAATAGAATGGGTCACATTTTAAATATGGAGGAAAAATAAATGAACACTTATGAAGGTAATTTAGTAGCAAACAATATTAAAATCGGTATTGTTGTAGCGAGATTTAATGAATTTATAACTTCAAAATTATTATCTGGAGCACTAGATAATCTCAAAAGAGAGAATGTAAACGAGAAAGATATCGAGGTAACCTGGGTTCCAGGAGCTTTTGAAATACCACTGATTGCATCAAAAATGGCAAAAAGTAAAAAATATGATGCAATTATCTGCCTAGGAGCTGTTATTAGAGGTAGTACAAGTCATTATGATTATGTATGTAGTGAGGTATCTAAGGGAATTGCCCAAATCAGTTTAAATAGCGAAATTCCAGTTATGTTTGGTGTGCTAACGACAGATACAATTGAACAAGCCATAGAACGAGCTGGCACTAAAGCAGGAAATAAGGGTTCTGAGTGTGCACAAGGAGCTATTGAAATGGTCAACTTAATTCGTACATTGGACGCATAAAACAGACTCTACTTTTAGACGAATAAAGAAACTTGGCAAAACCTATGAAAATCATAGAGCAAACTAGGAAGGTAACAGCAAGTATTCAAAACACAGCTTTGAGCTTACTTATAAAACTGACGTAGTTTAAAGAGATTTTCGACGAGTATTCGGAAGAAAAAAAGTAAATATTTCCATGATAAAACGCATAGAATCAAGGTTTTTGAACACCTGATTTTATGCGTTTTTCTGATTTTGAAAATTTTTCCCAGACTTTTTTGTACTTTTAATATTTCCCCAACTCACGGAGACTGGTGTGATTTTCCTGAATGCGTCGGAACATCTTTTCCATATCCGACTTGGTGAAATGCACCAAAACAGGACGCCCGTGGGGACAGTTATAGGGATTGTCACATTGAGAGAGCTGATAAAGGAGCTGTCTAGCTGAATGATCATCGATACGATGGTTGGCCTTGATAGACCGTTTGCAGGACATCATAATAGCCAGCTCTGCTCGGTATTTCTTGATAGAAACTTCCTTGGTCAAAAGGAGCATGTCGCACATCTCATAGATACCTGACTCAATCTCCTCCTCTGCCATCCAAATAGGATGTTCACGTAAGATGAATTGATTTTCCCCGTACTCTGCTAGAAAGACACCCACTTCCTCCAAAAGTGCCATTCTCTCCTTGAGACGCAGGGCATCATCCGCAGGAAATTCAAAGATGTAGGGCACTAGCAGTTGCTGCTGGCTCTGGTCAACATTGCCAATGCTCTCACGATACTCCTCGTACTTGACTCGTTCCTGAGCCGCATGTTGGTCTATGATGTAGAGCCCATCTCGCCCTTGAGCAAAGAGATAGGTTCCATGCATTTGCCCGAAAAATTCCAACTCTGGGAAGCTGGATGATTCTTCTCGCTCCAGCTTGTCATAAGCCTTATCAAGACTCGCAAGGTCTAACTCTGGGTGATCTAGCTGGTCGTAGTTAGCAGGCTTTCTCTCTGCAAAATGCAGTTTTGCTGGCTTGGTCAGCTGGTCCAAGGTTTCCTTGGCAAATAAGGTTAAATCCTGTCCTTCATCAGTCAATTCTACCTGATAATCAGCTACTTCAGCTTGACTAGGTCTTGTCGGCTCAGTATTCTCATAGTAGAGTGTATTTTCTTTGAGTGGGAGAATAGTTTGCTCCACCTTCTCACGATTGCGCACAGTCGATTTGGCAAGATTTTCCAAGGCATCAGGAATCAAGGTTTGTTCCTTGAGACTATTGGCAATAGCTTCTGAAACCAGGGTCATCAGTTCTTTTTCCTTGGAAATCCGCACCTCTTGCTTGGTTGGATGAACATTGACATCCGCTAAATAAGGGTCAATATGGATATGAATGACAGCCAGTGGAAAACGGCCTACCATGAGCTTACTGCCATAGCCGTCTAGAATTGCACGATTAAGCAGGAAATTCTTGATATAACGACCATTGATGAAGAGACTGATATAATTGCGATTGGCCCGAGTTAACTCAGGCAAGGACACAAAGCCAGAAATTTCGAAATCAAGGTCAGAATTCTCAATTTCAATCATCTTCTTGGCACTCGCCAAACCATAAATCCCTGCGATTGCTTGTCGTAGTTGACCAGTCCCTGCTGTTCGCGTCATTTCCTTGCCATCACTGATCAAGCTAAAAGAAATCTCAGGATGGGCCAAGCCCAGACGGTTGACAATATCAATGATATGAGACAGCTCCGCTTGCTGGCTCTTCATATACTTGAGGCGGGCAGGCGTGTTGAAAAAGAGGTCCTCCACACAAACCTTGGTTCCCACAGGACTAGTCGCTGGGATGACTTCTTCAACTTCTCCCCCACGCGCGACTAACTTGGTTCCATGACTAGCACCATCCACCGCCGTCAAAAGGGTCAAAACACTAACAGAAGCAATAGAAGGCAAGGCTTCACCACGAAAACCAAGCGTCCGAATTCGAAAGAGGTCTGCTTGATTTTTTATCTTACTGGTCGCATGACGACGCAAGGCCAATTCCACCTCATCGTGGGCGATTCCATGACCATTATCTGTGATTTGGATTTTCTTGAGACCAGCTTCCTCAATCTCAATGATAATCTGGCTAGAGCCCGCGTCAATGGCGTTTTCTACCAGCTCCTTAACAACGCTAGCTGGACGCTCGATAACCTCTCCAGCTGCGATCTGGTTTGCCAGCACCTCTGGCAATTCAATAATATGAGACATCTTTCAGCCCCTTTCCGTATCTGTTTTCCTAGAAATTAATTAGTGCTATTATACCATATTTCAGACAGAACAGAAAAGCAAGCGCCACATAGGAGCCAAATCCCTCCACATAGACAAAGTCCCTTGTCAGGTGTCGTAAAATAGTGTTTAATAAAGGTGTACAAGAAGTGATCACAATTTTGTATAAAAAACAAGGAGAGAAATTTATGAAAGTAGAACTACAGATTAGTGAAACTTACGAAGAGGAAAAGCTGATTGTTCAAGCACCTCAAGAAACCGAGAAAGTCCAGAAAGTCATCGAGTTCGCAGAAAATCTGGATCTAACAGAAAAAATCAAAGGGAAAATCGATAATCAGGTCTATCTCGTTAAGATTGGTAAGATTCAACGCTTCTATATCGAAAATCGGAAGGTTCTAGCAGAAACCGCGAGTCAGACCTACAACATTGATTTGCGACTCTATCAGGTCCTTGAAATTCTGCCAACCAATTTTATCCAAATTTCCCAATCAGAAATCATCAATATCAACTCCATCTCTCATCTCAAGCTCACGCCCAACGGTCTGGTAGAAATCTTTCTAAAAAACGAAAGCTTCACCTATTCTTCACGCCGTTATCTAAAAACCATCAAGGAGAAATTAGAACTATGAAAAAACAAATCTTCCACGACGCAGCTACTGGTGTCCTCATCGGCCTCATCCTCTCTATCATCTTTTCACTCATTTATGCACCAAATACCTACTCCCCGTTAAGTCCCGACTCTCTCGTCGGCCAAGTAATGGCTCAACATCAGGTTCACGGTGCTCTGGTCTTGCTCTACTGTACACTGATCTGGGCAGCCATCGGTATTCTCTTCAACTTTGGCAAACGATTATTCAGCCGTGACTGGAGCTTGCTCCGTGCAACTCTGACCCATTTCTTTCTCATGCTGGTTGGCTTTGTCCCACTAGCAACTCTGGCAGGTTGGTTCCCCTTCCACTGGAATTTCTACCTCCAGCTCATTATCGAGTTTGCGATTGTCTACCTCATCATTTGGACTATTTCCTATAAAAGAGCATCAAAAAAAGTAGACCATATCAATCAACTCTTGGAGCATAGAAAATAGGAACCTCATAATAAGCAAAACCGAGAAAGAAACTTCTCGGTTTTTATTCACCCTGCTGTACCTTGCTATCATAGCAGTTATTTTTCAGATCTTCTTTGTAAATTTTCTGTAATTTTCTATCTTTTTTCAAAATATTCTTGCATTTTCCAAAAGTTTTTTGTAGAATATAGATTACATATCCAGATTATTCTGAAAATTCAAAAAGGAGTATCTATCATGTCACAAGCTATTTCGTTAAATCAATCAACCTGGACAAGTAAACTAAAAGCAATGGGACCTGGAATCCTAATGGCTTCTGCCGCTGTTGGCGGTTCTCACATTGTATCTTCCACTCAAGCTGGTGGTTCTTATGGGTGGTCGCTACTCCTCTTGGTCATCTTAGCCAATGTCTTTAAATATCCATTTTTCCGTTTTGGTGCTGAATACACAGCTGATACTGGAAAGACTTTGGTTGAAGGTTATGCCGAAAAAGGAAAACTCTATCTCTGGATTTTCTTTATCCTCAATATCTTTTCGGCTATGGTCAACACAGCTGGTGTCGCCATTCTGTGCTCGGCTATCATCGCCAGTGCCTTCCCAATGATTGGACTTAGCATCACTCAGTGGTCCCTCATTCTCGTTGCAATCATTTGGGCTATGTTGCTCTTTGGAGGCTACAAACTCTTAGACGGCATGGCAAAATGGATCATGTCAGCTTTGACTATTGCAACTGTTCTTGCAGTTATCATCGCGGCGGTCAAGCATCCCGAATACAGCTCTGATTTTGTCGAAAAGACACCTTGGCAAATGGCAGCTCTACCTTTCATCGTCTCCCTCTTAGGGTGGATGCCGGCTCCTATTGAAATTTCAGCTATCAATTCACTTTGGTCTGCTGAAAAGAAAAAGACCGTCAACTTTAACACCGAGGACGCTCTATTCGACTTTAACGTTGGTTATATTGGAACAGCTATCCTGGCTGTGTTCTTTGTAGCACTGGGAGCACTGATTCAATATCCTACAGGGCAAGCAGTTGAAGCTGCTTCAGCCAAATACATCTCTCAATTCGTGGGCATGTATGCCTCTGTTCTTGGCGAATGGTCCCGTTACTTGATTACCTTTATTGCCTTCCTATGTATCTTTGGAACAGTTATCACTGTTATCGATGGCTATTCTCGCGTCAACCAGGAATCTCTCCGACTGCTAATCAGTCAAAAAGAAAACAGTAGTAAATCTTTAAACATCTGGATGACCATCACTGCTATCATCGGTATCGTCATTATCAAGTTCTTCGCTGGTCAGGTTTCAACCATGCTCCGCTTTGCCATGATTGGTTCTTTCCTGACAACACCATTCTTCGCTCTTTTAAACTACGCCTTGGTAACGCGTGAAAACAAAAATCTTCCTTCTTGGCTCAAACACCTTGCCATTGCAGGATTGATTTTCCTCTTTGGCTTCGCCATCTTCTTTATCTACGCACTCGCAATCGGAAAAGCAGGGTAAGGGACAAGCGCGAGATGAAGATAAGGTTTCATTTCAAGAGAAAATTCAGCAAATATTTCTATGATAAAAAGCATAAGAACAAGGTTTTGAAGACCTGAACTTATGCTTTTTTACGTTCTTAAAGACTGCTTATACTCAAAAAATAGCTAGCAAATCCCAACTGCCTCTTATAACTACCTTAATTCTCTCTTTCCAACTCATACAAATCTGCGATAATCGCTGCGACATGTTTGATATCTCCCAGCATACCTCGCATTTCAAAGTCAGCCAAGACAGGGAAACCAAAACGTTGACTGTATTGCTTGGCTGTCAGACAGTATTGGTTATTAAAGTTACGATTTCCTGAACCAACCACACCAAAACACTTACTAGCATTGTCACCATAGGCGATAAAATCCCCCACTGGTGTCGTCAAGATCTCGACATCTCCGTTATCAACGCCATTCCCACCTTCTAGGTAGGTCGGTAGAAAGGCGATGTAAGGGTGGTCCATTTCATAGAAATCGTGACCTTCCTTGACCAAATCTTTGATATGAATCTTTTGGACCTCAATCCCCTCGTACTGGGACAAGAGATAGTCTTTCAAGCGTGTCACAAAACTTTCAGTGTTGCCACTCAAACTAATATAAACTAAAGAAATTGTCTTCATATGTACCTCCATGATTTTATCTATAATCGAAAAATAACTACCAAGATTGTAACTTGATAGTTATTTTTTGTCAATACTTAGGCAAGTTCTTCTGTTTCCTCTTCTTCAGCCAAGGCTTTCTGTTGACGCCAAATCTTATAGAAAACAAGGGCTAGGAAAAGAATATTGATGACGATATAGAAAATGCTGACAGCTTTTGAACCAATACTCATTGTCAAACGCATAGTCTCATCTTGAACCAACTGCACAGCGTCCTGTAAACCAACATAGCCATAAATCGAACCGATAATAGCTAACAAAACATAGCCAACGTAAGTATAGTTTGCATATTGCAAATTCTTACGAATAAGGAAGACAATCGCTACGACCACTAAAATAGCAGATAGCACAATCAAGGCCATATTAAAAATAGAATGATACGCTTCTGCTACTCCATAGTTGTAATTAAACTGGTCTTCTAATTGCTGAGTACTGACCCCTGCAACCTGTTTCTGAGCGGCACGAAGGGCTTCTTTACTAGGTAAAGGACTCAACATTCCAAACAGAGACATAGCTGAAATAAGGGCAGACAAGATTAGCAAGACCCATAGATAAATCGGTTTCTTTTTCATGATAGAACCTCCTGATATTATTATTGATATTATAGCACCTTTTGTAAAGGAATACAAGTCTTATAGTATAGTTTCTACCTGTTTTCGGTAGGCTTTTGGCGATTTTCCGCACAATTTTCGGAACACTTTATAGAAATATCCAAGGTTACTGTAACCAACAGCATAACAAATATCTTCGATACTATCACTGGTTGAAAGCAAGAGCTGCTGAGCAGCCTTAATACGTTGTTTGTTTAGTAATTCTGCAAAGGTCGAATTTGTTTAAGCTGTACAGTAAAACAATCTAACCATCTACTATTAACAAATCTATAAAAAATTTAGTTTGACAAGCAAACAATAACACTTTCTCCCCATTTACAATCCCATCAAACCATGGTACAATGAGAATTGTGAAAAAATTATCAGGAGACAATTCATGAAAAAATCTATCTTAACTACACTTCTTTTTGCAGTTCTTTACTTCCTCTGCATGGGGATTGGTGTCCTTTTGGGCAATCTCTTTGACCAAACTGGAAATATGTTTTATGCGCCTGCCTTTACTGCCCTTGTCGGCGGTAGCGTCTATATGATCCTAGTCGCAAAAGTTCCGCGTTTTGGAGCCATTACCACTATCGGCCTTGTTATTGCCCTCTTTTTCTTGGGAACTAAACACGGTGCCGGTGCCTTCCTTCCTGGCATTATCTGTGGCCTCCTAGCAGATGCAGTAGCTAGCCTCGGAAAATACAAGGACCAAACAAAGAATTTCCTTTCTTTCGTTATTTTTGCCTTTAGCTCAACTGGTCCAATCTTGCTTATGTGGATTGCACCCAAAGCCTATATGGCTACCCTCCTAGCAAGAGGAAAATCCCAAGAATATATCGACCGTATCATGGTCGCACCAAATCCTGGAACCATCCTTTTATTTATCGCAAGTGTAGTCATCGGAGCCCTAGTGGGTGCCTTGATTGGACAAGCCTTGAGTAAAAAATTTGCGCAGAAAATCTAGTCAATAAAAAAGAGCCAGACGGCTCTTTTTTATTTATGACTCAAGACTTAGTCAAAAAATCTCCCAAGAATTGGATTGTAAAGATAATCAAAATGATAATGATGGCTGCCAAGATAGTCACATCGTGATTGTAGCGGTTAAATCCATAGGCGATGGCTACGTTACCAATCCCTCCAGCGCCAACTGCCCCCGCCATAGCTGTTTCCCCAACAAGGGAAATCAAGGTCACAGTCGTCACACGAATTAAATCTGGAAGACCTTCTAGTAAACTTGAACTTCCTAGGTTAAAATTTTTTACCTGAAAAACTTCTTTTTTCTAGTGATAAAATGAGCCCTATCACACTCACTACCAAAAACACCCACCAACAAAGCCTGATATCTTGTAAAGCTAAGAAGGAAAATACAGACATTCCCAAGGGTAATGTTAGGGAAAAAATCATACTCAAGAGATTATTACTTCTAGCTAATACATCCGCACTCAAATTAGACAGTAACAGAGTATCTAATTTAGGCATTGATTTCGACATCAAATACATGACAAAGGCTAAGCAGGCAACACCTACTAGAGGAGAAAAATCTAAAATATTAGCAGAAGCCAGCAAGACAAACAGAATTGCATTGAGCGATAATAAGCTTGAAAAAGACCATTTCCCAAAATAATCATGGGGAGTTAGGCTACCAAGAATAGCTCCTCCCAAGCTGACACATTCAATTAAAAATAGAGCTTGAGCATAGCTGAGATGATAGATAGTATGGTCTAATAAGTAAAAGTGATAAATACCTCCAACTGCTCCTCCCAAAGTATTCATCACTAAAATGACAAGAATCATTTTAAACAAAGATTTACTTTCTCTCTGTCTAAAAATATCATCCATGTCCGCATAGATTGCCTTAACTTGTTGAAGTAAACTAATAGGCTTATTCTCTACCGTTACAGACAAATGCGTCAATTCTCTGCTATTTTTGAACAAAATGAGAGAAGATAGTAAAAAGAAACCAGCATTCACAATCGCAACAAAAGAAAAATTTTGATTGCTGGTTGTGAGTAGCCACACTCCTAAGGCTTGACCTCCTAGATTTGATAAATAGGAGACAAACTGAGTAAAGGAATAAGCTTCATAGAGCTTATCTTCCGAAATATTATGCTGGATAATCGGCATACGAAGACCTGCTGTATAATCTGATAAAATATCTGAACAGATATTAACCATACAGATAAAAGCAAACGTTACGAAGTTCTGATCATGAATCACACTAGCAATCAAAAGAAATAGTAGACTTTGCACACAACCAACCCAGATAATTGTCCCTGCTTTATTCCGAGTATGATCAGCCTTAATCCCAACATAAAAAGTAAATAGGAAGGGTAAAATCGTAATCATATTAGCCATAAATACAGCTATATTTTTAAAGGGTAGACTCGCAGCATAAACGATAAATACCAGATTATAAATATAAGCTCCACTTGAGCTCAAAAACCTTGATAAGGTCAGTATCCTAAATAAATGATGTTTGAAAAATAGGTTCATAACAGACCTCTCTCATATTTCATACTCTTCGAAAATCAAATTCAAACCACGTCAGCTTCGCCTTGCCGTACTCCAGTACTGTCTGTGGCTAGCTTCCTAGTTTGCTTTTTGATTTTCATTGAGTGTCAAATAGTATTCTATTGAAACCAGTGTAACAAAAAAAGCGGGAGTCCCCACTTTTTTGTAATATATTTTTTCTGAAAATAGAAACTCTAGATCCTAGATACTACCAATTATCAATCCATCTACAAGGCTATTTATTTTTCATCGGTCGATGTATTTGGAATATATTACAAATCTTTATTTGAAAGCTGGTTTGCAAAATAGTTTTCATAGTATCTTGCACCATCTACATACTCTAAATCTTGTAAGATTGTAATGCCTCTCTGGATTTTCTCAAGCCCCTTATTTTCTACTTTAAAAATAGTATCATAATGCCCTGTAGCAATCATATAAATGATTTTCAGATAAGCTTGAGATTCTGGCAATTCTCGTTTTTCGATCTGAAAGATAAAATAGTCTGCTTTTAATTTATCCTTTTCCTCTATCGCTTTAAAGAGTCCATTAATCAAAATGGTATCGATACCAACTTTGTTACTAGGTAAAGAGCCTAATAAATCCGTCTTTTGTAACATCTCCCTAGAATATTTAAAATAGAGGGGCAGAGGAAACAAAGTAGAAATCGTTGAAAATAGTTCCAATTCATAATTTCCCCAGATATCAATAGTAAAAAAATAGTCATAGAGAAAAGTTAGTTCTTCATCCGTTGCTCTTATTTCTGAATCAAAAAACACGAGAAGGCTTTTGATACGAATCATTTGTAAAAGATAGCTTTTTTCACCACTTAATCTATACTTTTGAGTCGTCTCTTCATACAAGGAGTGTAGAGAATCAATCCCTTCTCTGTCATATAGATTCCAAAGATTTTCTTGAAAAGCCAGAACCTTTTTCTGAGAAAAACCACGTACCAAGTACATAAATTCATTCAAATCAGAGTGGATGTTATCTAAGGCAGTAATCAATTTCATAGATGATAAGTCTGCTTCTCCACGCTCAAATTTGCTCAGCATGGAATAAGTAAACTCTCCTCCCGTCGCCTCCTGTAGAGATATATTCCGACTCTTTCTCAATTCTTTAAAAACTTCTCCCAGATTTTGCATATTGACTCCCCACAATTCTTAACTCTCTAACTCATAAAAGTGACGATTGATAGCATCCAGTACAAAGAATTTTAAGTCTTGACTATAACGACAACTCCTATGAATTGATGTACAGATGGTCTAGCCCTTTTTATTTATGGCTCAATTTCTTGGTCAAGAAGTCTCCCAAGAACTGAATCGTAAAGATAATCAAGATAATGATGACGGTCGCAAGAATAGTCACATCATGATTGTAGCGGTTAAATCCATAGGCGATAGCTACGTTACCAATACCACCTGCTCCGACCGCTCCCGCCATGGCTGTTTCACCGACTAGTGAAATCAAGGTTACAGTCGTCACACGGATCAAATCTGGAAGTCCTTCTGATAGGTAAACACCTACGATGTCCCAGAATGTCGCTCCGCTAGCTTGAGCCGCCTCAATGACACCACCATCTAGCTCAGCCAATACCACCTGTACTTGACGGGCAAAGAAGGCAAAGACTGCAAAAGATAGCGGTACGATAGCCGCATTTGGACCAATGCTTGTTCCTACGATTAGATGAGAGAAGGGTGACAAAACTGCCAAGAGAATGATAAATGGTACCGCACGGAAAATGGAAGTAATCTTATCTAAAATCCAGAAGACGATTTTATTCTCCAAGACACCACCTGGAGCTGTCAAGACAAGGAAAAGCCCTGCAACCAGTCCTAAGAACCCTCCGATGATGAAGGAAAGAACTGTCATATAGAGGGTTAAGTAGATGGCTGTTCCCCAGCCTGCTTGACCAGCCCAGCCCATTTTATAAACATTTGGTAAATAGGTTTGAACCAATGATTCCATCTTACTGTCCTCCCTTCAATACTTTTAGCTGCACACCTGCTTGACGAATGGCTTCTTGGGCACCTGCCAACGCTGCTTGTTCACCTGACAAGACCACAACTAATTCTCCAACAGGAGTACCATCGAGAATTTCGATATTTCCATAAAGGATATTAGCCGTTACTTGGTAATGCTTGTACAATTCATTCAAAAGTGGCTCGTCTGTTGAAGCACCTGCGTACTTGAGTTGCACCAATAGACTGTTTTCAGACAAGTGTTCCACGATTTCTTGCTTCTCGATTTTGACCATGGCTTCGTCAATACCTGTGGCTGTTGAGATAAAGTCCTGAGTCAAAGGTTGTTTAGGGTCTGAGAAAATTTCAAGGACACTTCCCTCTTCAATCAAATGCCCGTCCTGCATCACTGCCACACGATTGGCGATGTCTTTGACAATCTGCATTTCATGCGTAATCAAGACAACCGTCAAGCCTAATTTTTGGTTCAAATCTTGCAACAAGGCCAAAATCTGCTTGGTAGTCTTAGGATCAAGGGCAGAAGTCGACTCGTCTGAAATCAAGATTTTTGGATCATTTGCCAAGGCACGCGCAATGGCCACACGCTGTTTTTGCCCTCCAGATAGTTGTGAAGGGTAGTTTTCAGCACGATCTGCCAAGCCAACCAAGTCCAACAACTTAGCTACTTTAGCCTTCTTTTCTTCCTTGCTGAGTCCAGAGTGCTTAAGAGCAAAGGCTACATTCTCCTCTGCTGTCTTTTGGCTCATGAGGTTAAAATGCTGGAAAATCATCCCGATATCCTGACGTTTACGACGTAACTGCTCGGCCGTCAAGGTCACCTTGCCATCAAAAATTACATCGTCGTCAATAGTAATTTTTCCTGCAGATGGTTTTTGCAAGAGGTTAATCACCCGTACAAGGGTTGATTTCCCTGCTCCAGAATATCCAACGATTCCGTAGATATCCCCTTCTTGGATGTGAATGGTCACATCCTTGACCGCTGTGATGGTTCTCTTCTTTTGGTGAAAAGTCACATCGATCTGATCTAACTTGATAATATCTCTACTCATAGCTTCTAATCAGCTCCTCTACTAATTCAATATGGGTGTAATAATCGGCGATTCGCACATTTTCATCTCCACCGTGGTCTCGGCTGTTGGCATTTCCTAGACCGAAGGCCACCATTGGCACCTCTAGGGCATCAAAAACCGTATGCATAGGCCCTGTCCCAGCTGTAGTCGGCAAGACTGAAACGCCCTGTGGATAGAATTTCTTGGCCAACTCGATCACATTGAGAATGGCTGGCGCGCTCATATCGCTTCGATAGCTCATCTCTCCCAAGGTATAGTATAATTCTACCTTATCAAAGCCATTTTTGTCTAGCTGTTTCCGAATTTTTTCCAGAACATCATGCGGTTCTAGGCCAGGAACCAAACGAACTTCTAGCTTAGCGCTGGCTTCTGCTGGTAAAATCGTTTTGACTCCTTGTCCTTGATAACCTGACTGAATTCCTTCGATATTAAGGGCTGGCTCAAAAAAGAATCGTTTTAGAAAGGCTGCTCGATCCTCTTGTAAGAGAGGCAATTCCAAACCATAAATCTGGCTGATTTCCCCTGGATTTCGCTGAGCGTAGGTATCCACCAAGGCTAATTCTCGTTCATTGGGCTCTTGCACTTCTTCGTACAAATCTTCAACCAAGATACGGCCATCTGCAGCACGAAGAGACTGTAGGGCTTGAAGAAGATACCATGGAGCTGATTCCACAACCCCACCATAACTAGAGTGGATATCGACATCCGCACTTTTTACCTTGGCATCAAAGGTCACAATCCCCTTATTTCCACCAGAAATTTCTAGCTGTTCCAAGGCATTTTTGGTCCCTTGTTCCCAGACCAACAAATCTGCGCCACGGAGTTTATCCGCATGTTTTTCCAGATACTTATCTAGGTCTGTCGAAGCCGATTCCTCCGCTCCCTCCATGATAAAACTGATATTGACAGGCAGGTCATCATGGTGTTGCATGTATTTTCTCAAAGCACTCAAACGAGCTGTGATATGCCCCTTATCATCATCAACCCCACGCCCATACATGAAGCCATTGCGCACCGAAAGCGTAAAAGGATCCTCTGTCCAGACCTGATCCCCGTCCGCTGGCACAGTGTCATAGTGGTTATAGAAAATCAAGGTTTTGGCATCTGGACGCGAACTCTTGAAATGCGCCATGACAAAAGGCGCCGTGTAAGTCTCATCAATCTCCACTTCAGCTCCAACACGCTTGAAAATCTCACCCAGATAGTTGGCGACTTCCTTAAGTCCAACCTGTTGGGCAAAGACCGACTTCTTAGAAATCAAGGTACGCAAAACCTCAAAATAATGCTGGGCTACATGATCCTTTTCAAATTTTTCAATCTGTTCTTGTTCGCTAGGAAAAACCATATTCTCTCTACCTTTCTATGAACTACTCTTCCTGACAATCCATGCTCTATACAAAAGCAAGAGGTGGAATTTTCTCTCCCACCTCCCTGTTTCTTATTACCAAACTGGTTGATCCAAACCGTCTGATGTTTCTTCGATAACTTTTTTCACCTCATCTGTGTGGTAAGCTGCGATCACTTTCTTGATAGCATCAGCTTTTGGTGATGTTTCCCAATCTTTTTTCGCAACGATGATGTTGTACCATTGTTTTGAATTTTCATCAGCTTGTTCTTTGAAAAGTGCTTTCTTGTAGTCCAATTTTGCTTCTGTAACGAAGGTATTGTTTACAACGGCAGCATCAACTGATGACAATGAACGAGCTGTTTGGCTAGCGTCCAATTCAGTGATTTTCAAGTTCTTTGGATTTTCTTTGATGTTAGCAACTGTTGCAAGAGCAGTTCCTGAAACATCCAATTTAATCAAGCCAGCTGATTGAAGCAAGTAAAGCGCACGGCTTTCGTTTGTAGCATCGTTTGGTACAGCAATTTCTCCGTTTGCTGGGATGTCTTCTACTTTAGTGTACTTGTTGTCACTTCCATTCAAACCTGAGTAAAGGCGGATTGGAGAGATGTAAGTATCAGCAATAGCTACAAGGTCTTTCCCATTTTCTTTGTTCCAGTTGTTCAAGAAGTTGTAGTGTTGGAAAGCGTTCAAGTCTACTTCGCCATCAGCAGTTGCCTTGTTTGGTTGTGAGTAGTCTGTGAACTCTGTAAATTCCAAAGTGATACCGTCTTTTTTAACCAATTCTTGGATTTTGTCCCAACGTTTTTCTTCAGAACCGCTACGGTTAACAGTTGCGATTTTAACAGTTGTTGCATTGTCTGCTTTCTTTTCTGAGTTTCCGCAAGCTGCAAGAGCCAAACCTGCGACTGTAGCAAGGGCTGCTACACCAAGCCATTTTTTGATTTTCATGATTCTTTCTCCTTAAAAATAATACCGTACTAGTATCTCACAATTTGTTTGATTTCACAAATTGTTATTAGATAGTCAGATATATAGTTTAAAACTATATCCCTAAAAACTGAGAAATCACCCATCTACTCAGAATGGATGATTTCAAGAAATTATTTAATATCAGCTTCTGCTGGTAGATAAGTGTCTCCGAAGAATTGTTTAGACAACTTTTCAAGAGTTCCGTCTTTGTAGAGTTCTTGGATACGTTTGTCTACAAATGTTTTCAACTCATCTTGACCTTTGGCAAGAAGTGGGTAAACGTAAGGTTGTTGGTCGCTTGGAAGTTCAATAACTTTCAAGTTGTCCAAACCTTGGTTCTTGATAACTGTTTCAACACCGATTTTATCAAAAATTTTGTAGTCAAACTGGCCATCGCTCAAGCGTCCCATAATTTGTTGGAAGTCTGCTCTAGTGTAGTTAAGAACAGTTGGATTATCTGAGTGTTGTTTGTTGTAGTCTTCCAACTGTTTAGCTGATGTTGTCCCTTGAACAACTTCTGTTGATTTTCCACCGATATCATCAAGTGATTTGATGCTAGAGTCGTCCTTCTTCACTACAAGAACGTTAGGGTTTTTAGCAGTTGGGGCTGCATAAAGGTATTTTTCAGCACGTTCTTTAGTGTAGCTGATGTTGTTAACGGCCATTTGGTAACGGTCAGCGTCAAGACCTGCAAAGACTCCTGACCACTCTGTCTTCTCAAACTTGACATCATACTTGTCAGAGTCCTTAAAGATAGCGCGAACCACTTCAATTTCGTAACCAGTCAATTCACCATTTTCTTCATAGTTGAATGGTTTTGGTGAAGCATTTGTTGCAACGATAATTTCTTTCTTGCTAACTGCTTCTCCTTCTTTTTTCGCACCACCTGAGCAAGCTGCTAGCACACCTGCAGCAACAAGCCCTAGGGCAGCAAGAGATGAGTATTTAACGATTTTTTTCATGTCATTTCCTCCAAAATAGAATACCTTATAATCTTAACAGAAAAAGACCATTTGCGCCATTATATGATATCTATCTCTGTGATAAGTTTTTTTTATGGCTAATTTAAAAGACCAAACGCAAGATAGCAATCAAGACCACTCCAAAGAGAACTGTTCCGACTAGATTACGGTAGCGAAAGGCTACCCAAGCCGTTGGAAAGACTGCTAAGAAGTCCAGCCATTTAATTTGAGGCAGGCTACCAACTTTACCTGTCACTACGCTTGAAAGAATCAAGGCAAAGATAATAGAAACGGGCAAGAACTTCAAAAAACGCTCAACGATCGCAGGCAAGCCCTTATACTTGACCAAGATGAAGGGAATCATACGGGGAATCCAGGTCACCAAGCCAGAGAAAAGAACTGCTAATAAAAGATACTTACTGACCATCTAAAACCACCCCCATTGTACAACCAAGTAGCGTCGCAAACAGAACAGCTAGTGACTGAGACACCACTGTCAAGAGCAAAAAGAAGGACACCGCAACAACTGCTAGGATAATGAGCAGATTGCGGACAGGAATCCGTCTTTGCATAATCTGGAATTGCGAAGCAAAAATTCCGATGAACATCCCAACAAGAGCAAAATCTAAACCAAAGATCTCTGGATTTGGCAGCAGGCCACCCAGAGCCGTTCCGACAACTGTTCCCACAAACCAAGCCACATAGCTGTTAAGATTGTTCCCGTGCATCCACATCGGATTGACCTTGTCTGCATGGGCCAATTCACCCATCAAAACGCCATAGGTCTCATCCGTCAAGATACTAGACATACCGATATTGTGCCAAAGACTGGTATGACGAAAATAGGTTGACGCATGCAAACTCAACAAAAAGAGACGTAAATTGATCAAAAAGACCGTCATAGCAATAGCTGCCACAGGTGCTTGAACCGCAATCAGTGCCAACATGGCAAACTGGGCACTCCCAGCATAAACAAAGAGGCTCATCAAGCCCATCTCAACGGGTGTCACATAGGGCGCACCAATAATCCCACAGGCCAGTCCGATACTGACATAACCAAGGGCCGTTGGCATAGCTGCCTGCGCCCCCTCCCAAAATCCTTTTTCTTTCATCTTTCTCCTCATATTATCTTAATAATACTCAATGAAAATCAAAGAGCAAACTAGAAAGCTATCCGCAGGTTGCTCAAAACATTGTTTTGAGGTTGCAGATAGAAACTGACGCGGTTTTAATTTGATTTTCGAAGAGTATAAGTAGGCTGAAAAGGCTCCAGCCATAGCATGGACTATTATAACACATTCAGGAAAGAGAAAAAAGTCTGCTGATTGTAATCAGACAGACTCCATTTTATTCCATAGTATCAAAAGCGAGACTTGGTTTGGCATTGAGGTCCAAACCTTGCTTATATTCTTTTTCTTTTTAGATTCATCCATTATGCGATGTTAATACCGTATTTTATAATGAATCATATTTTAAAAATGCCAGACCACACTATTCCCTGCTTATATTTAGCTTCTTTCTTTTGGACAAATTTTGCTAAATCTAATAACTCTGTCGGTGGTTCACCTTTAAAGCCCAATA
>CAUUIG010000008.1:0-29288 GCA_963545095.1 uncultured Streptococcus sp. | reverse complement strand
TATCACACTTTCTTCATTTTTGCAAGGGAATTGGAAGATTTTTTTATTTAACGTAAACAACTCCTAATTTCCCAAAAGCCACATCTCCACAGATAATCAAAGTTTTGCTGGTTGGGGCTAGAGGAGTATCTGCCTTGGCTACGCCACAGAAAGTTTCTACCTTTAAATCAACTCCCCAATGTTGAGGAACATAGATAACTGCATTCCCAAAACCGACTTCTATCTTCAAGGTTGCGCTATCTCCTAAAATCTCTGCATTGTCATAATATATCTTGGCATTTCCAAAACCAACTTCAACTTGGTCTTCTACCAATTCTTGGTCTTGCTTGTAAAATGTACCCGCCCCAAAAGCAACTTCCTTATCTGTCAGAATGGTCTTTTCACCGTCATACCACCATTTTTTCCCATTCCAAGTTCTGTTAGAATGAGTCAGCATGTTTACTCCGAGAACAATTAGAACTCCTGCCCAGATTAGTGTCTGATTTGGAATTGGTAAAATGCCATAAAAGTGGTTAGCAATCATTAAGGCCACTATAGCTGTAAAAGAGGCTGAAGTTAAGTGGCGACGCAACAAAGCTCCACCTGATTGATAGACAAAAAATGCAATACCGAGCAAGGGCCAAATTTGCCCACCGAATGAAGGGATTCCAAAATTCCCTTGTAATAATATTAAAGCCGCCAAAATGAGCAACACAATACCAAATGCTTTCTTTTTCATGTTCTTACCTCATGTTTCTTAGATTTTCTTTTAGGAGGGATTGGTAATGTCGTGAGACATGAACCTCCTTGTGGGTCTGATAAAAGGAAATGGTGCCCGTTCCTGAAAAGGACTTGTCCACCGAATAGACTTGCCGAATATTAGCGATCGTTGACTTGGATACCCGACTAAAATAGCGAGGAAGGATAGCCTCTAACTCATAGAGTTTAAGCCGAACCTCGTAGGCATCTTTCTGGGTATGGGCGTAAATCTTGTTACCTTCTGTCTCAAAGAAGAGAATTTCCGACAAGTCCAGATAATATTCACCCGTCCCTTTGTAAAAAATCAACCGAGGAGACTTGGACTCTTGTAAGAGTCGCTGTAAATCCGCAATCTCATCTGTCAAAGCCGCAGCCTTGATGACAATTTCAGTTTCCTCTAAATTGCTGTCAATTTCGATTCGTAACTTCATTCCATCTCCTTTCTGACTCTACTATATCAAAGCCAAAATAAGAAAACAAGAGCAAAAAAGCAAGTGGTTACTTTAGACCCGTAAGTGGTTGTAAGGCTACCTTAACTTACAGGTCAACATAGAAAGAAAATCACACCCCACACAAGAGCACAAATATAACCAACCACTACATCCTTGGGAAAATGCACACCCCCTAAGACTCTCACTAGACCTAGGAAGGCTGATAATGTCAAACAAATCATCCCCATAGTTAGACTAGCATGTAAGCAAGCCATGGAGATAATGGTTGCTGAAAAGACATGACGACTGGGCATAGACTGACCAGGACTATCTCTGTCAAGCAAGGGTTTAATATCACATTCCTCATAAGGCCTAGGGGCATTGATTTTCTTACGAAGAAAGGACAAAATCACAAAACCTGATGCAGGGATAAACAAGTAGATTCCGACCTGTTTCCCAATTCCTTCTTGGAGATAGGTAGTTGCTAACAAGGTTAGATAAATCATAGGCATAACTACTGTCATGAAGCGATTGAAAGCTCTTAACAAGCTCAGAAGAAAGGGCTTATTTTCAATGTTACCAGCAATGTGGTCATACCATTCTTGATAATTTTTCATATATTTTCTCATCACTTACTCAAATTTTGCTTATAGGGAAGCACTTGTCTTCTAGTATAGTGCAGAAAAAGAAGGCCGTCAAGCCTTCTTGGGGTTTATTCTTCTGTAAACTGACTGTTGTAGAGGTCAGCGTAGAAGCCTGCTTGCGCCATTAGCTCCTCATGATTTCCTTGCTCGATGATATTGCCATCTTTCATGACAAGAATCAGATCAGCATTTCGGATAGTAGACAAGCGGTGGGCGATGATAAAAGAAGTTCTTCCCTCCATCAATCGGTCCATGGCCTTCTGAATCAGTTCCTCTGTACGGGTATCAACAGAAGAAGTCGCCTCATCTAGGATTAGGAGTGGTGCATCTTTCAGCAAAGCACGAGCAATGGTCAAGAGTTGTTTTTGCCCAACAGATAAGGTCACTGTATCATCCAAGACGGTATCGTAACCATCTGGTAGAGTCATGATAAAGTGGTGAATCCCTACAGCCTTGCTGGCTTCAATCACGCGCTCATCACTAATACCCTCTTGGTTATAGATAAGATTGTCACGAATGTTTCCTTCAAAGAGCCAAGTATCCTGCAAGACCATTGAAAAGGCATCATGTACTTCCGAACGCTTCATATCCTTGGTATCCACACCATCGATGCGGATACTTCCCTTATCAATCTCATAGAACTTCATCAAAAGATTGACAATAGTTGTCTTACCAGCCCCAGTCGGTCCGACAATGGCAACCTTTTGACCTGCATGAGCCGTCGCAGAAAAATCGTGGATGATAGTCCGATCAGGAGTATAACCAAAGGAAACTCGATCAAAGACTACTTGACCTTTCATATCGCTCAATTGTCTTTCTTTATGGGATTCGTCTTCCATTTCCTCTTCAGCTAGGAATTCGAAGACACGTCCCATGGCTGCACTAGCCTGCTGAAGACTAGTAATCCCTTGGGCAATTTGTGAAAGAGGCTGAGAAAAGATACGAACGTAGGCCATAAAGGCAACGATAATTCCGATACTGATGTGTCCATTTAAAGCCAAGGCTGCACCAACGATAATCACCAAGGCATAGCTAAAGTTCCCAATGAACACCATAATCGGCATCATAATCCCTGAAATAAACTGAGATTTCCAGATACTGTCATACAGACGATGGTTTAATTTCGCAAACTCTTCTTTCGTGCTCTCAATAGCATTGTAGCTGGTCACCACATTATGACCAGAGTACATTTCTTCCACATAACCATTGACAGCCGCCAAATCCTGTTGCTGACTCTTAAAGAAGCCCTGTGATTTGCCCATAAAGACAGACACGAAAGCAAAACCAATAAGAGTTGAAACAACCGTCACCAAAGCTAAAATCCAGTTCATCCCAAACATGGTTACCAAGACTGCTAAAACCAGCAAACTAGATGAAAGAACTGTTCCTAGACTTTGATTGAGGGACTGGGCTACAGTGTCAACGTCATTGGTTACACGAGACAAGGTATCTCCTTGAGAATGTCCATCAAAATATCTCAATGGTAGGCGATTGATTTTCTCTGCAATGGCTCTTCTCAAACGCTCTGAAAAACGTTGAATAGCTGTTGTAAACAGAAAGGCCTGTAAATAATTTGATAGGAGTCCGATCACATAAATCACGGCCAAAAAACCACCAATAGCTGCAACCGCCGCGACATCCACACTTGTTTCCAGACCACTGGCAATAATATTAGTCATTTCCTTGATACGGGTTGGACCATATACAGTAATGATATTGGATACGATTGTTGCTAGAAAGGCTATCAGAAGGGCAAACTGGAGGCCTGCAAGATAGGGTTTACTCTGTTTCCAAAGAGACATTTTCTTATTTTCCATGTTCCAATTCCTCCTTCGATAGTTGTGAATAGGCAATTTCTTGGTAAACTTCGTTATTAGCTAGAAGTTCCTTGTGGGTGCCTTGTCCCACGACTTTACCTTGATCCAAGACCAAAATCAAATCTGCATCCATAATCGTTGAGATACGCTGTGCGACAATGAGCTTGGTCATAGACTTAGTTTTTTCAGCTAACTCTTGGCGTAGAACTCGGTCTGTCTTATAGTCCAAGGCTGAGAAGGAGTCATCAAAGATGAGGATTTCTGGCTTCCGAGCCAAGGCACGCGCAATGGCCAGACGCTGTCTTTGACCACCTGAGAAGTTGGTTCCTCCTTGGGCCACTTCTAACGCTAAGCCCGCTTCCTTGTCTTCGATAAAGTTCTTAGACTGGGCCAACTCCAAAGCCTGCCACATAGCCTGCTCACTAAGCGATGTTTCTTGACTTTGTCCAAAGTCAAGATTGCCCTTGACATCCCCTGAAAAGAGAACTGCTTTCTGAGGAATATAACCAACCTTGTTGCGCAAATCTTTCAAGTCATAGTCTTGAACATTGACATCGTCCACCAGAATTTCTCCTTCTGACACATCGTAGAAACGTGGAATCAGATTGACCAGAGTTGATTTACCTGAACCCGTTGAACCAATAAAGGCCACTGTTTGACCCGCGTCTGCTCTAAAGCTAACATTCTCAATAACCGCCTCCGAATTTGCCGCATATCGGAAGGTCACATTCTTAAATTCGACCTGACCTTTGAGGTTTTCATCAGCCAGCTGCACTTGAGCAGGGTTTTGGATAGAAGAATGCAAATCTAAAACTTGATTAATCCGCTTAGCAGAGACCATAGTTCGGGGAAGAACGATGAAGAGTGCTCCCATGAGAAGAAAGCCCATGACAACCTGCATGGCATAAGACATGAAAACAATCATGTCACTAAAGAGAGGGAGACGCGCTGTCGGAGCAGCGTCGTTAATCACATAGGCCCCAATCCAGTAAATCGCCACACTCAAACCACTTGAAATCCCCATCATGATGGGATTTAAAATGGCCATAAGACGGTTGACAAACAAATTCAAGCGTGTCAATTCATCATTTGCTGCTGCAAATTTTTCATTTTGGTAATCCTCTGCATTGTAGGCACGAACGACACGAATACCTGTTAAACTCTCACGAGTGATACTGTTCAGTTTGTCTGTCAGCCCCTGAATCAAGGACTGTTTTGGAAAGGCTAGCGTCATCAAAACAGTCGTCATCAAGACATTGACAATCACTGCCACGAGTACGGCCCAGAGCCAGTATTCTGAATGTCCTAAAATCTTCCCGATAGCCCAGATAGCCATAATTGGACCACGTGTTACCACTTGCAAGCCCATGGTAATCAACATCTGAACCTGAGTAATATCATTGGTGGTACGAGTTAGGAGACTGGGAATAGAGAATTTCTTAATCTCTGTCTGCGAGTAGTCTAAAACTCGGTTAAAAATATCACTTCTCAACCTACTAGTATATGAAGCAGCCACTCTGGACGCAAAAAATCCAACTGCAACTGCGGACAAGAAGGCAAGAAAGGACATTCCCACCATCATGCTTGCCGGCTGCCACAACTCATCCAAGCCGGTTCCCTGAGTTCCAAGCAAATCCGTGATTTTAGAGATATAGGTCGGCACTTCCAACTCTAGATAGACCGAAAAGCAGGTAAAGAGAATGGCTAGTAAAATCATCCCCCATTCTTTTCTACTAATTCGTTTGGCTAATTTCTTCATTCTCTCCTCCTATTCCCTTGATATTTGCCTGTAGTTGACCGAGAACTTTCTCAAAAATCAGTAATTCATCTTCATCAATGTCTTCCATCAACTGCTTGTCTATGCGTTCAAAAAAAGCCTTAACCTGCTTCATTTGAGAACGTGCTTTGTCCGTCAAACGAACAAATTTTGCCCGCTTATCGCTAGGACTCACCTCCAATTCCACCAAACCATTTTGCACCATACGCTTGACCAGGTTACTAGCAACAGACTTGGTAATATTGAGTTCCTGCTCGATATCTTTAATCAAGACCAAGTCTTGGTTTTTCTCACGATTATCCAAAAAACGCACAACCTGACCTTGCGGTCCACCCATAAATTCAATGCCACAACGTTTGGCTTCCTTTTGTACCATGAGGTGAATCTGATGACCAAAACGCTTAAAGACTAACATCGGTTTATCCATACTAACTCCTTTCTAACTATCACATTTAGTTCTCCTAGGAACTAAATAAGTTTTCATGAGAACTATTTTACCACTTTGAAAAGAGATGTCAAGAAAAAGTTTCCTAGAGAACTATCTTCTTGATTAAAAAAATCCCAAGTGAGCTTATCACTTAGGATCATGTTCTCTAGGTTAAATTAGAACCCGTCTACGTTCGTATAAATCTTTTGTACGTCTTCGTCGTCTTCAAGAACGCTGTAAAGTTTTTCAAATGTTTCAAGGTCTTCGCCTGACAATTCCACTTCTGACTGAGGAATCATTTCCAGTTCAGTAACTTGGAATTCTTCAATACCAGACTGACGAAGGGCAACGATAGCCTTGTGAAGGTCTGTTGGAGCTGTGTAAACAGTGATTGTTCCTTCTTCTGCCTCTACATCGTCCACATCCACATCTGCTTCTAGCAATTGCTCAAAGACCGCGTCCGCATCTTCGCCAGCAAATACAATAACACCCTTGTTGTCAAAGAGGTAAGAAACTGAACCAGAAGCACCCATGTTTCCGCCGTTTTTACCAAAAGCTGCACGGACATTAGCCGCTGTACGGTTGACGTTTGAAGTCAAGGTATCAACAATTAACATAGAACCATTTGGTCCAAAACCTTCGTAACGTCCTTCTGTAAAGGTTTCGTCTGTGTTTCCTTTTGCTTTATCAAACGCTTTATCGATAACGTGTTTTGGCACTTGGGCTTGTTTAGCACGGTCGATAACGAATTTCAAAGCTGAGTTTGATTCTGGATCTGGATCACCTTTTTTAGCTGCTACATAGATTTCTACACCAAATTTTGCATATACTTTAGAGTTAGCTCCATCTTTAGCCGTTTTCTTGGCTACGATATTGGCCCATTTACGTCCCATTAGGAATCTCCTTTTTTCACATTTTAATCTTTCTTATTATAACACAAGTTTTTTCGATTTTCACTAGAGGAAATAGATTTTATTTAGCAAATCAAGCTAGGATGGTACTTTTGTTACCAAGATTTCCTTGCCTTCTTTTATCAAGGGGTGACGAAACAGTGAGAAATACAGTTGGATAGTCATGGTAACCCAGATGAGTGGTTCGCAAAGGATAACTCCCTTATAGCCTGCCCAAGGGATAATCAAGACCACAAAAGCGATTTTCCCGATTAGTTCGATAAAGCTAGAGACCAGAGGAAGGACTTTTTGCCCCAAGCCCTGCAAGCAATTGCGATAAATCAACAAGAGACTCAAAATAGGATAAAAGGCTGAACTGATTTGCAGATAGAGACTTCCATTTTCTATCAAGTAACCATCCGTCGAACTAGCCAAGAAGGAAACCAAGGCTGGACTGGCAAAAAAGAGGAAGACACAAACAAAAATTGCCCATGACATACTTAGACGACTGCCGATTCGAAGACCTTGAACAATGCGGTCTGGTCGCTTAGCTCCTAAATTCTGAGAAGCAAAGGTCGTCATCGAAGCAGAAATAGCCGTCATAGGAAGAAGGGCGAAGGCCATAATGCGTCGAGCGGCCGTTTGTGCACTAATGATCACAGCTCCAAAGGTATTAACAGAAGATTGTAAAATTACACTACCGATAGATACAATCGAGCTCATCAAGCCCATAGCCAAACCTTGCTCCAAGAGATCCGCGTACAAGGCCTTGTCCCATTTAAAATGTTTCAGTTGAGGCAAAAGTTCTGGCACACTCTTACGAATATAGTAAAAGCAGAGAACCGCTGATAAGCCTTGCGAAATGATGGTAGCAAGGCCCGCAGATTGAACTCCCAGATGCAGTTGCGTAATGAAATAGAGATCCAGAGCTACATTAACCAAGGCAGAGAAAA
The DNA here is from genome assembly GCA_963545095.1 of uncultured Streptococcus sp. Taxonomy (GTDB): domain Bacteria; phylum Bacillota; class Bacilli; order Lactobacillales; family Streptococcaceae; genus Streptococcus. Next base: position 21,611 of record CAUUIG010000008.1, on the reverse strand, counting down.
TCAGAAAGCCAAGGGCTGCCAGACTATCCCCAATAGACCGCAACAAACCTGCAAAAAGATTATAGGCAAAGCTGACACCGACACAGGTCACAATCATAGAAATATATTGATAGGACTGAGGGAGGATTTCAGCAGGGGTATCTAGGTATTGCAAGAGAGGATACAAACCAAGAAAGCCCAGCAACATAATCACAACACTCAAAAGAGCACCTAAAATCCAGGTGGCTGCTACCGCTTCCTTGATTTTAGTAAAATTTCGAGCCCCATAATAACGGGCAATGACAATCCCCATCCCATTACCAACACCAAGTGTAAAGCCTATAATCAAGTCAAAAATGGCAGTTGTTGCCCCAACCGCAGCCAAAGAATCTTGTCCAAGAAATCGTCCAACAATCAAGACATCAGCAGTGTTATAGAGCTGTTGAAAAATATTGGACAGCAGGATTGGGAAGGCAAAGCTTAAGAGCGAGGGAAGAATAGGACCATGAATCAGATCCACTGTTCGTTTTTTATTCATAAGGCTATTATATCAGCTTTCTAGAGGAGCGACAAGAAACAGCAAACTATAGGCAATCTGAAAACTTGAACAACAAACTGAAAAAGCAGTGGATTGCTCCACTACTTTAACAACTTATTCTTCAATTTCGATTTCAAGCTCATCGCCTAGGTCAAGGGTGACTTCTTCATTCACAGAATCTGCTTGAACTGCTTCTTCTTTTTTGCTTTCAGAAGCTTCTTCTCCATCAATCAAGCCAAATTTAGAACGGACTTGCTTATCAATTTCATCAAAGATTTCTGGGTGCTCTGCCAAGTATTTCTTAGCATTCTCAGAACCTTGCCCGATTTTTTCATCCTTGTATGAGTACCAAGCCCCTGCTTTTTTGATAATATCCAAGTCGCTTGCAATCTTCAAGAGTTCACCAGTCTTAGAAATTCCTTCTCCGTACATAATTTCAACTACGGCTTCCTTAAATGGTGGAGCTACCTTATTTTTTACAACCTTAATCTTAGTTTCTTTACCGACATTGGTTTCTTTTTGGTCACCAGTTCCCTTAATTTGTGTATTACCACGAACATCCAAGCGGACTGAAGCATAGAATTTCAAAGCACGTCCACCAGGTGTTGTTTCTGGATTTCCAAACATAACCCCAACTTTTTCACGCAATTGGTTAATAAAGATGGCAATTGTTTTGGTTTTATTGATAGAAGCACCAAGTTTACGCATGGCCTGACTCATCATACGAGCCTGCAAACCAACGTGGCTATCTCCGATATCTCCATCAATTTCCGCACGAGGGACAAGGGCCGCAACTGAGTCGACTACGACAAGGTCAACTGCACCTGAGTCAATCAATTTTCCTGCAATCTCAAGACCTTGCTCTCCTGAGTCTGGTTGAGACAAGAGCAATTCGTCAATATTGACACCAAGGGCCGCAGCATAAGCTGGATCGAGGGCATGTTCCGCATCGATAAAGGCTGCAATACCACCTTCTTTTTGCGCTTGTGCAACTGCATGAAGGGCAACCGTCGTCTTACCAGATGACTCTGGTCCGTAGATTTCGATGATACGTCCCTTAGGATAACCACCTGAACCAAGGGCAATGTCAAGAGCCAAAGAACCTGAACTCATCACTTGCACCTTTTGCTCGGCACGTTCACCCAAACGCATGATTGAACCCTTACCAAAGTCTTTCTCAATCAATTTAAGAGCGTCATTCAAGGCTTTTTCACGTTCTGCCCCGAATTTTTTTGAAATTTCATCTAATTTTTTTGGTTTTTTCGCCATTCTATTCTCCTACATTCTAATGGTCCTCAGACCTATCTACTATTATATCAAAAGTTAGTCACTTAATAAAGCCTTGCGAACTAGGTTAAAAGCATGCATAACCGCAATGTGACGCACATCTGCTCTACTTCTGCCTCCAATATTCACCTTGATAACCTCAGTTCCTTGCTCCTGTGCCAAGCCTATGAAGACTGTCCCAGCTGGGTGCCCTTCTAGGCTATCTGGTCCTGCCACTCCAGTCAAACTAATGCCAAAATCTGACTGGGTCTTGCTTCGTGCCTGCTCAGCCATCTTCTGAGCTATAAATTCAGACACCACACCGTGCCCTTCCAAATCCTTGATAGGAATATCCAACATCTTCGATTTTTCCTCCAAGCTATAGGTCACAAAACCACCCTTAAATATACTTGAAGCTCCTGAAAAATCCGCTACAGTGGCTTGGAAAAGCCCTGCCGTCAAACTCTCAGCAGCCGTGATGGTTTTCCCTTGTTTTTTCAGTTTTTCTACCACAATGCTGGCTAAACTAGTCTCCTCTCCATAACCATAACAGAGGTCTCGTAAAGAAATTCCTTCGAAAGTCTGGCAACCTAAGATTTGATTTTCCAAGATATCCAGCGCCTGATTTGCCTTTTCTTGACTGCTAGCCTTTGTTGACAGACGCAAGGTCACCTCTCCTGTCTTGGCATAAGGTGCTAAGGTCGGATCTGTTTGATTGTCAATCAAATCAGACAAAATCGTAACCAGCTGGCTCTCGCCAATCCCAAAGAAACGAAGAACTCGGGAATATAGCTTGCTCCCTGTCATCAACTTGGGTAGAAGTTGGTTTAAGACCATGGGTTTCAATTCACTTGGTGGACCTGGAAGGACGACGTAGGTCACTCCGTCTACTTCCGACACCCCTCCTACTGCTAAACCTGTCTCATTTGGCAGTGGAGTTGCCCCTGCTACAAGTTGAGCTTGTCTTTCATTATTCGGTGTTCGGGCATAGTCTGATCTCTGGGCAAAAAAAACATCCAACTTCGCCTGAGCCTGAGAATCAAAGACTAATTCTTTCCCTAAGAATTTAGCCAGGGTTTGTTTGGTTAAGTCATCCTCAGTCGGTCCCAAACCACCTGTCAAAATCACCAAACTGCTACGTTGACTAGCAATCTCAAGCAAGGACAAGAGACGAGCTTCATTGTCTCCTACAGCCGTCTGAAAATATACGTCTACTCCAATTTCTGCTAGTTTTTCCGATAAAAACTGGGCATTGGTATTGACAATCTGTCCTGTCAAAATCTCTGTTCCAACAGCAATGATTTCTGCTTTCATGTTTCCTCCTACCTATCTATTCGTATTTTTTTGAAAAAATCGCAGGAAATTTCCCACGATTGATTTTTTATTTGTATCAAAAAACGAACTATTCTACTTCATTTGTTACAAAGACGCCTTGTTGTTGATTATCCCCATTATCAACAGGCAACCGTCCAAACAAATCTTCAAATAAGACAGCATTTGTTTCAAGCTGAGTGACTTCTTCTTGTTCCAAAGAACGTCGCAATATATTCTGCATTTCCAACATATGCTCTCTAGAAACAATCTGATAAGAAATACCTTGCAACATCTCTCCCTCACCCTTCAACTGTTGTGATTCAATAGTTTTAAACGAATCCTTGTAACCTAACAAGCTTGGAATACTTTTTGCAGATAAATCAATATTAGTCTGCATATTGGTACTTAGGGCTTTCAAGATAGATTGATAGTGACTAACACTATTCAAGCTAAGAACTTTTTCAACAACTTTTTGAATGACTTCACGCTGACGCTTCTGACGTCCGTAATCTCCTTCTGGGTCTTGATAACGCATGCGTGAATAAACAAGCGCTTCTTCTCCATTTATTGTCTGTTCTCCAACTCCGATAGAAATGGTGTTAAATTCTTCTTGATCACTAATGGAAATCGGAAAACCTAGAGTATTATTGACAGTAACTCCCCCTACCGCATCGACTAATTGTTGCAAACCTTGCATATTGACCATAATATAGCGGTCAATATGAATGTTCATCATCTTCTGAATAGTTGAGATAGCTAATTCTGCACCTCCTCCAGCATAGGCAGCATTCAATTTTGCTTCCTCAATCCGCCCATCTTTTTGCTGAATTTTTGTCAAAATATCTCGCTCTAAGCTCAACATTGTTGTCTTTTTCGTATGAGGATTAACCGTTAAGAGAATCATAGAATCACTATTCCCCTCCCAAGTGTCGGTTCGTTCCACATTTCCAGTATCAACTCCCATCAAAAGAATCGTTAAGGGTTCAGTAGCCTCAATAACATTGGTTTCTTCCCCAATTTTTTTATAGGTCCGTGATAAGGTTTCCGTACCTTGCCGATAAATAGTATAAGCGAAGACACCCACACCCAAAATTGTCACAGCTAGAAAAGCTAGCACCATTCCAATAATTTTTTTAACCATATTTCTATTAATCTATCAGTCTACCCATCAGGTAAACATCGATAAATTCCCCTTCCTCTATGTACGCACCGCGCTCTTGTCTACCTTCAATTGCAAAGCCATGCTTTTGATATAAATGAACTGCCGCCAGATTACGAGTTTGGACAGTGAGTTGAAGTCTACGAAGAATGCCACTTGCCTGCGCCCATTCTACGACTTCTTCAAGCAATAAACTTCCCAGTCCATTATTCCAATATTTCTTACCAATCACAATAAAGAGATCTCCAATATGACGAACTCTCTTGCGTTGGTCAGCCGTAATATTTACAATACCAGCAATTTTATCATTTAAGAATGCAAGTAAGGTTATCTGATTGTCCCAACTAGCTTGCTTGTTGAGGAATATTGCCATCTCCTCACTGGTTAAGAGAATACCATCTCCGTCTAGACTGGTAAAATCTGTTTCTACACTTACACGATTTAAAAATGATACTAAGGCAGCCGCATCTTCAACTTCTGCTTCCCTAATGAGCAATTCATACTCCATGTTGAAGCTCCTCTAACAATTTCTCAGCTCGCAAGCCTTTAGCTTTGAAGTTTAATCTGCGACCATCTTCCTCTTTTAGAATTTCCAATTCTAAATAAGTATCTGGCAAAGCATCACCTAGAAGATTTCCCCACTCGATGACAGTCACTCCACCACCAAAGAGAAATTCATCCAAGTCAATAGAATCAGCATCTCCTTCAATACGATAAACATCTAAGTGGTAAAGCGGAAGACGACCTTCATACTCTCTCACGATAGTATAGGTCGGACTCTTAATCATCTGAGAAATCTGTAATCCCTTAGCAAGGCCTTTTGTAAAGGTTGTTTTGCCTGCTCCCAGTTCTCCAGTTAAAATGAAGACATCATTCTTTTCTAATAAACAGCCCAATCGTTCACCTAAGGACTGTAACTCTTCTTCGCTTTTAGTGTACATATTTCTATTATACCAAAAAGTTATTCTTTGTCGAGATATTATCTGTAAATTCCAAACTATGAATTATGAGACCTTGAACTGGCTCTTGTTCTGATTTTAAAATAGGAACAGTAAAAAGACAACTAATAATATATCTCTCATCAAATGGCTATAAAACGAAACTTCCCAGCGAATAACTTTTGGCACCAACAATCCTAGGAAAAACATTCCCAAGGCAATATAAAATGTCATGGATAATATTGACCAAGGATTTTTGAGAACGATTAAAATAGCTAGTCCACTGATAAAACAGAGTCCCTTTTTACCCAAAATCTTTTTCAATCCATGTACATACTTCTGCATAGGCAGAAAGACTAACAAGTCAACACCGAATAAGAAAAAGAAACTCGGTAGAAATACTTCCACAAACTCTTCCACAGATGCATTTCCTTCAAGGAGATGTTCTATGACAATTAAAGCTAAACCTAAAATGTTTACTAAGAGTAACAGAGTATACAAGAGTTGTTTCTTATCTGCTCTAAAAACTGAATAATATTGATTTTGTTGCCCTTTATAGTAGTTTAATCCTACCCCAATACTGGCAAGAAGCAACATGCCAACTAAATAATAGAAACAGTTTTGATTTAACATCAAGGTCCAGGTCGATAAACTTAAACAAGAACAAGCACAAAGTCCAAAAACAGTCAACAATAACAAAATACGGATTTGCTTTTTCATTTTTCCCATCATTTTCCCCCTTACTTGCTCTTATTATATGCCAGAATCCCTTTCCATTATTAGTAGATTTCTCAACTGTCAGTTTTCGACTCTAAAATGTAAAAAAATTTGATGCAAGTAACCCTTACATCAAACTTTTACTATTTTTCTTCAAACCAAAGAGCAATTTCTCGCTTAGCTGACTCTTCTGAATCTGAACCATGTACAACATTTTGGATAACCTCATTTTCTCCAGCAGCTTTTGCAAAATCACCTCGAATAGTTCCTGGTAAAGCTTCTTCTGGACGAGTCGCACCCATCATGGCCCGCCAAGTTTCGATTACTTTGGGACCAGAAATGATACCTACAAGAACCGGTCCTGAAGTCATAAATTCACGAATCGGTGGGTAAAAACTTTGACCAACCAAGTCCTGATAGTGCTGGTCAATCAGCTCTTCTGAAAGCTGTGAACGCAACTCCAATTTTTCAATTGTAAATCCACGTTGTTCGATGCGTTTCAACACTTCACCCACTAGCCCTCTTTTTACACCATCTGGTTTGATGATAAAAAATGTTTGTTCCATACCTGTCTCCTTTGTCAGCTTCTTTCTTTTATACTCTTCGAAAATCTCTTCAAACCACGTCAACGTCGCCTTGCCGTAGGTATGGTTACTGACTTCGTCAGTTCTATCCACAACCTCAAAACAGTGTTTTGAGCTGACTTCGTCAGTTCTATCTACAACCTCAAAGCAGTGCTTTGAGCAACCTGCGGCTAGTTTCCTAGTTTGCTCTTTGATTTTCATTGAGTATTATTTTACCACATTTCATGAAAAAATGGAGAAAGTTTTCAGAAAAGAAAAGAGAACCCAAAGGCTCTCCATTCTCTTTTATTCTACTGTTTCTTCCACAGTTTCAACGGCAGTATCCACAACTACTTCTGTTGTTTCTTCATTTCCTTCTTCCTCTACTGGAGGATTAAGGTATTCTTCTTCGTTGATAGCATGTGGTTCAAGGTTGCGGTAACGGGCCATACCAGTACCTGCTGGGATGATCTTACCGATGATAACATTTTCCTTGAGTCCAAGGAGATGGTCTTTCTTACCACGGATAGCCGCGTCAGTAAGGACACGAGTTGTTTCCTGGAAGGAAGCCGCTGACAAGAAACTGTTTGTTTCAAGTGAGGCTTTGGTAATTCCCATAAGAACTGGGCGACCTGTCGCTGGAACTCCACCTGCGATAAGGACATCTTTGTTGGCATCTGTAAAGTCATTGATATCCATGAGGGTACCCATGAGAAGATCTGTGTCACCTGGATCCATGACACGGACTTTACGGATCATTTGACGAACCATTACCTCGATGTGTTTGTCACCGATTTCTACCCCTTGGCTACGGTAAACTTTTTGTACTTCACCGAGAAGGTAAGTTTCAACTGACAAGACATCACGAACTGCAAGGAGACGTTTTGGTTGGATAGAACCTTCTGTCAGAGCAGCACCACGCGCTACTTGGTCTCCAACTTCGACACGCATACGAGCTGTAAATGGAACGACATATTCACCTTCGCCAGTTTCACCCTTAACAAAGACTTTCTTAGTACGAGTTGAAGCATCTTCTTCGATAGCGGTAACTTGTCCTTTAACCTCTGTGATAACCGCTTCCCCTTTAGGATTGCGGGCTTCAAAGATTTCTTGGACACGAGGAAGACCCTGAGTGATATCGGTATTTGAGGCAACCCCACCCGTGTGGAAGGTACGCATTGTAAGCTGTGTACCAGGTTCCCCGATAGATTGGGCAGCGATTGTACCAACTGCTTCACCAACTTCAACCGCATCACCAGTCGCCAAGTTGATACCGTAACAGTGACGGCAGACACCATGACGAGTGTTACATGTAAATACAGAGCGGATAGTAACTTCTTCCACACCAGCATTGACAATTTCACGCGCCTTGTCTTCTGTAATCAACTCATTTGGACCGATGATCACTGCACCAGTTTCTGGATGTTTAACAGTTTTCTTAGTGTAACGACCATTGAGACGTTCTTCAAGAGACTCGATCATCTCTTTTCCTTCTGCGATAGAACGGATCAAGAGACCACGGTCTGTTCCACAGTCGTCCTCACGGATGATAACGTCTTGGGCAACGTCAACCAAACGACGAGTCAAGTAACCTGAGTCGGCTGTCTTAAGGGCCGTATCGGTCATACCTTTACGGGCACCGTGAGTTGAGAAGAACATTTCGAGTACTGACAAACCTTCACGGAAGTTTGAAAGGATTGGCAATTCCATGATACGTCCGTTCGGAGCAGCCATCAGACCACGCATACCGGCAAGCTGTGAGAAGTTTGAGATGTTACCACGGGCTCCAGAGTCCATCATCATAACGATTGGGTTCTTAGGATCTTGGTTGGCAATCAAACGTTTCTCTAGTTTTTCACGGGCAGCACGCCATTCAGCTGTAACAGCATTGTAACGCTCGTCGTCTGTAATCATACCACGACGGAATTGTTTGGTGATTTGTTCTACACGTTTGTGTGATTCTTCAATGATTTCAGCCTTGTCATCAACGACTGGGATATCGGCAATACCCACTGTCAATCCTGCAAGAGTTGAGTGGTGGTAACCGAGGTTCTTCATACGGTCAAGTAGGGCAGAAGTTTCTGTCGTACGGAAACGTTTGAAGATTTCAGCGATGATATTTCCAAGGTTTTTCTTCTTGAATGGAGGGTTAAGTTCAAGTTTACTGATTGCTTCCTTGATATCTCCACCAAGTGGCAAGAAGTATTTAGCTGGAACGCCTTCTGTCAAGTTGGCATTGTTTGGTTCTTGCAAGTATGGTAGACCCTCTGGCATGATGTCGTTGAAAAGGATTTTACCAACTGTTGTAAGCAAGACCTTGTGTTTTTGCTCTTCTGTCCAAGGCTTGTTGAGGCTGTCTGTTGCGATACCAACACGTGAGTGAAGGTGAACATAACCATTACGGTAGGCCATAACCGCTTCGTCACGGTCTTTGAAGACCATTCCTTCACCTTCACGACCAGCTTCTTCCATGGTCAAGTAGTAGTTACCCAAAACCATGTCCTGAGATGGAGTAACAACTGGTTTACCATCTTTCGGGTTCAAGATATGCTCAGCAGCAAGCATCAAGATACGAGCTTCTGCTTGGGCTTCTTCTGAAAGCGGTACGTGGATGGCCATTTGGTCCCCGTCAAAGTCGGCATTGTAGGCTTCACAGACAAGTGGGTGCAAGCGAAGGGCCTTACCATCAATCAAGACTGGCTCGAAAGCTTGGATACCCAAACGGTGAAGGGTCGGTGCGCGGTTCAAAAGTACTGGGTGTTCTTTGATCACTTCTTCAAGGATATCCCAGATACGCTCATCTCCACGTTCCACCAAACGTTTAGCTGCTTTAACGTTTTGCACGATATCACGGGCAACGATTTCACGCATCACGAATGGTTTAAAGAGCTCGATCGCCATTTCACGTGGCACACCACATTGGTACATCTTAAGAGTTGGACCAACGGCGATAACGGAACGTCCTGAGAAGTCAACACGTTTACCGAGCAAGTTTTGACGGAAGCGTCCTTGTTTACCTTTAAGCATGTGACTCAATGATTTCAGTGGACGGCTACCTGGTCCTGTGATTGGACGACCACGACGACCATTGTCAATCAAAGCGTCTACCGCTTCTTGAAGCATACGCTTCTCATTTTGAACGATGATACCTGGCGCGTTCAACTCAAGCAAACGAGCCAAACGATTGTTACGGTTAATAACACGGCGGTAAAGGTCGTTCAAGTCAGATGAGGCAAAACGGCCACCATCCAACTGCAACATTGGACGAAGATCTGGTGGAATAACCGGAAGGATGTTGAGAATCATCCATTCAGGTTTGTTTCCAGACTTGTAAAAGGCATCCAAAACATCCAAACGACGGATGGCTTTGACACGTTTTTGTCCAGTTGCTGTTTTCAACTCTTCTTTGAGTTCAGCAATTTCTTTTTCAAGATCTACTTGTTTCAAGAGGTCTTGGATAGCTTCGGCACCCATCTTGGCAACGAATGATCCATAACCATACTCACGCAAGCGCTCACGGTATTCGCGCTCTGTCATGATAGACTTGTGCTCAAGTGGTGTATCCTTGGGATCAATCACCACATAAGCCGCAAAGTAGATAACTTCCTCGAGGGCACGAGGGCTCATATCAAGGGTCAAGCCCATACGGCTTGGAATCCCCTTGAAGTACCAGATGTGAGATACAGGAGCTTTCAATTCGATATGCCCCATACGCTCACGACGAACTTTTGTACGCGTTACTTCAACCCCACAACGGTCACAAACAATTCCTCTGTAACGAATGCGTTTGTACTTACCACAAGCACATTCCCAGTCTTTTGTAGGACCAAAGATAACTTCATCAAAGAGTCCTTCACGTTCTGGTTTCAAGGTACGGTAATTGATTGTTTCAGGTTTTTTGACTTCTCCATAAGACCATGAACGGACTTTACTTGGAGAAGCTAGGGTGATTTGCATACTTTTAAAACGATTTACATCAACCACTATTTCTTCCCTTTCTATTCTAAGTGAACTGCTTATTCTTGTTCAGCAGCTTCTTCTGTTGCTTCCGCTTTTGTTGCTTTCTCAGCTTCTTCAGCTTCAAAGGCTGCTTTAGCCTCTTGAGCTGCTTTTTCGCGGGCTTTTTCAAGGTCATCTACGTGGATGACATCTTCGTCCATTCCTTCATCCAAGTCGCGAAGTTCCACTTCTTGGTCATCTTGGTCTAGGACACGCATGTCAAGACCAAGAGATTGCAATTCTTTGACAAGAACTCGGAAGGATTCTGGAACACCTGGTTTTGGAATTGGTTTTCCTTTTGTAATAGCTTCATAAGCTTTCAAACGTCCGTTGATATCGTCAGACTTGTAAGTCAAGATTTCTTGAAGGACATTTGACGCACCGTAGGCTTCAAGAGCCCAAACCTCCATCTCACCGAAACGTTGTCCACCAAACTGAGCTTTACCTCCGAGTGGTTGTTGAGTAACGGTTGAGTATGGTCCGACTGAACGTGCGTGCAATTTATCATCAACCATGTGGTGGAGTTTGATCATGTACATGACTCCGACAGAAACACGGTTATCAAATGGTTCACCAGTACGTCCATCGTAAAGGATTGTTTTGGCATCGCTATCCATACCTGCTTCTTTAACAGTTGACCAAAGGTCTTCAGAACTTGCTCCGTCAAAGACTGGTGTTGCGATGTGAATACCAAGAGTACGAGCCGCCATACCAAGGTGGAGCTCCATAACCTGACCGATATTCATACGTGATGGCACCCCAAGTGGGTTCAACATGATATCGACTGGAGTTCCGTCTGGAAGGTAAGGCATGTCTTCTACAGGAACGATACGAGAGACAACCCCTTTGTTTCCGTGACGTCCGGCCATCTTATCTCCGACCTTGATCTTACGTTTTTGAGCGATGTAGACGCGAACCAGCATGTTAACACCTGATTGCAACTCATCTCCATTTGCACGTGTAAAGATCTTAACATCACGAACGACACCATCGGCACCGTGTGGTACACGAAGAGAAGTATCACGCACTTCACGAGATTTATCTCCGAAGATAGCGTGCAAGAGACGTTCTTCAGCTGAAAGGTCTTTCTCACCCTTAGGTGTTACTTTACCTACAAGGATATCACCTTCTTTAACCTCAGCACCGATACGGATAATACCCATTTCGTCAAGGTCTTTAAGGGCATCTTCCCCAACGTTTGGAATTTCACGAGTGATTTCTTCAGGCCCAAGCTTTGTATCGCGAGTTTCTGATTCGTATTCTTCAAGGTGGACAGATGTATAAACATCGTCTTTCACCAAGCGTTCGCTCATGATAACGGCATCCTCGAAGTTGTAACCTTCCCAAGTCATGTAGGCAACGATTGGGTTTTGTCCAAGCGCCATTTCTCCATTTTCCATAGAAGGTCCATCAGCGATAAAGTCACCTTTTTCAACGACATCGCCAACTTTTACAAGGGTACGTTGGTTGTAAGCAGTACCTGAGTTTGAACGACGGAATTTTTGGATGTGGTAAACATCCAATGAACCATCTTCACGACGAACTTCTACCTTGTCAGCATCTGCGTAAGTAACTTTACCGTCATACTGAGCAATCACAGCAGCTCCAGAATCGTGGGCTGCTTGGTATTCCATACCAGTACCAACGTAAGGTGCTTTAGGATTGATCAACGGCACAGCCTGACGTTGCATGTTGGCTCCCATGAGGGCACGGTTGGAGTCATCGTTTTCCAAGAAAGGAATACATGCTGTCGCAACGGCAACTACCTGTTTTGGTGATACGTCCATGTAGTCAACAACATTAGCTGGATACTCTTGGTTGACCCCTTGGTGACGTCCCATGACAACTTTCTCAGCAAATGTTCCATCTTCATTCAGACGAGAATTAGCCTGTGCTACAGTAAATTCATCTTCTTCATCGGCTGTCAACCAAACGATTTCGTTCGTGACAACACCTGTTTCACGGTCAACCTTACGGTATGGTGTTTGAACAAAACCATATTTGTTCAAGTGTCCGTAAGATGACAAGTTGTTGATCAAACCGATGTTAGGTCCTTCAGGTGTCTCGATTGGACACATACGACCGTAGTGAGTGTAGTGCACGTCACGGACTTCATATCCAGCACGGTCACGTGTCAAACCACCAGGTCCTAAGGCTGACAAACGGCGTTTGTGAGACAACTCAGAAAGTGGGTTGTGTTGGTCCATGAACTGTGACAACTGTGATGAACCAAAGAATTCTTTAACCGCAGCTGTTACAGGACGGATATTGATAATTTGTTGTGGTGTCAAGACTTCGTTGTCTTGAACAGACATACGTTCACGGACATTACGTTCCATACGAGAAAGTCCAAGACGTACTTGGTTGGCAAGCAATTCACCAACCGCACGGATACGACGGTTTCCAAGGTGGTCGATATCATCTACACGACCAAGTCCTTCAGCCAAGTTGAGGAAGTAGCTCATCTCAGCAAGGATATCTGCAGGAGTTACGATACGAACCTTGTCATCTGGATTGGCATTACCGATGATCGTTACAACACGGTCTGGATCAGTTGGTGCAACAACCTTGAATTTTTGAAGAACAACTGGCTCAGTCACAACCGCTGCATCATTTGGAATGTAGACAATCTTGTTCAAGTCGCCATCCAAATGGCTTTCAATGCTTTCAATCACGCTACGAGTCATGATTGTTCCAGCTTCTACCAAGATTTCTCCTGTTTCAGGATCTACCAATGGCTCCGCAATTGTTTGGTTAAGCAAACGTGTTTTAACATTGAGTTTTTTATTGATTTTGTAACGACCAACTGCTGCTAGGTCATAACGACGTGGGTCAAAGAAACGAGCTACAAGCAAGCTACGTGAGCTTTCAGCAGTCTTAGGCTCACCTGGACGAAGGCGTTCGTAAATTTCTTTCAAGGCTTCGTCTGTACGAGAGTCCATTGGGTTCTTGTGGATATCTTTTTCAACAGTGTTGCGAACCAATTCGCTGTCACCAAAGATATCAAAGATTTCATCATCACCTGAGAAACCAAGTGCACGAACCAAGGTAGTGAATGGAATCTTACGAGTACGGTCGATACGAGTGTAGGCGATATCTTTTGAGTCGCTTTCAAGTTCCAACCAAGCTCCACGGTTAGGGATAACAGTTGAACCGTAGCCCACTTTACCGTTTTTATCAACTTTATCGTTAAAGTAAACACCTGGTGAGCGGACCAACTGAGATACGATGATACGTTCACCACCATTGATGATGAAAGTACCCATTTCAGTCATGATTGGGAAATCACCAAAGAAAACTTCTTGGGTCTTGATTTCGCCTGTTTCTTTATTAATCAAGCGGAAGGTTACAAAAATTGGTGCTGAGTAGCTAGCATCGTGGATACGAGCTTCTTCTAGCGTGTATTTTGGTTCCTTGATTTCATATCCAACAAATTCCAACTCCATTGTGTCTGTGAAGTTTGAAATTGGCAATACATCTTCAAACACTTCCTTCAGACCATGGTCTAGGAAATCTTTGAATGAGTCAGTTTGAATTTCAATCAAATTTGGTAAGTCAAGAACTTCTTTGATTCTTGAAAAACTACGACGGGTACGATGTTTCCCGTATTGAACGTCATGTCCTGCCAAGATGATTCTCCTTTGTAAATAAAGTTCCAAGCTTAGTCGCCTAAGCTAATAATTATCGTTAGATGGTTCTAAAACCCCTATCAACTTATCCTCTTTGGGTAATTTTCAGAATCTTTAAATTTCTGTTACAGATGCAAAAAATCCCGAAAAAAAAGCACAAAAAGAGCAGTTAAATCCGACTTTTTTCAGGAGATTTAACTGCTGTGAGCCTTGTCTGGACAATATTTCAGACAAAACCTACGACAAATGATTACTCATATTATACCCTATTTAGCTAGATTTTTCAAGGGGATTAACGATTTTTTGACAAAATCTTTTCCTATAAAAAATTAAATTCAATGATTACTTTGCAAACTTCGTTTTCAGTTTAATCGTTCAATATAAATATAATGAATTACGATTTTCCTATTTTATCTTAGGCTGTTTTTCTTGACTTTACTTGGTTTTTCTTTTAATATATATGTATAAATATATAAGGAGGTTTATTATGGATATTTTGCTTTCTGAAACAGAACAGAATTTGCTAATGTTACTGGAAGAACTAACCAAACACCAGGATTGGATACAAGATTCATCTTTGTCAGAAAATCTGAATCTGTCAGCAGAAGAATTGCAAGAACACCTTTTTAAACTTGAGCAATTATTTCCGAACCTCCTTATTCAATCAACAAAAAAAGGTATTCAGTTGCAATTTGAAGACCGAAATTCTTTAGACCCTAGGATTGCTATCTTTGAACAATCTGAAACCTACTCTTTTTTGAACTGTCTATTTTTCAAAGAGGAACAATCACTTGACCAAATAGGTCAGGAACTTATGATTAGTTGCGAACGAGTTCAGGAAATCATCCAACATCTAAATACTAAACTCCCACAACACTATGGCATCAGCATACAACCTTCCCCTTTGAGCATGATGGGGGCAGAAGAGGACATTCGCGCCTTTTATCTAGACTACTTTAGCCAAAGTTACAGCTTTCTTGATTGGCCCTTCCCTTCTATTTCTGAAGAGGCACTCACTCACTTGATTCAGCTATTTTTAAAGACCCAACAAGTTTCACCCAACATCAGCAGTCTACGGCAAATCAAATATACCCTAGCTATCAATCTAGAGCGGTTAAATAAGGGACGTTTCATTGAAAATCCTACTCCCCTTTTAACCAGTCACTACAGCTCTCTCATGCAAATTCCGCAGTTTGAACAAGATATCAAAAAACTGGCTAAAAAACTCCATTTTGAACCCACAAAAGAAGCACTGGAACAGCTAGTTTCAACCCCAGTAAAGTCGACTCAAATCACAAATAAACCTTGTAATGAAGCGATAGGAGACATTCATCAGATTCAAAAATCCTATCGTTTATTGAGTCAAATTTTAGAAGAATTGGCTAAAGAATTTCACCTACAGATTGAAAATCGCGAAGAATTGATTTGGCTCCTCCACTACACTGCCCAAGCTGATTTTCTACACCCACTTAGCAACAAGTCTCTTGAAAAACAGAAGTCTCTACTTTTAACCAATTATCAAAAAGAATTTCCAAAACTATTTGAAGTAAGTAAAAGTAAATTTCAGACGTATCTAGCTGAGATTGGTCTAGAGAGTCACCCAAGTAAGCTACAAGAGCTAGTTTATGCCTTTTCTATCCAAGGACAACGCATTTTAGTCCAATTACTTCAAAAGCTTCCCAAAATTCGTGTTTTGGTCATTAGTCATCTAGATAGTGAGCATGCACAAAACCTAATTGACACCCTTTCCCACTACAGTAACAATCTCTATCTATTTGACCCTTGGGAAAAGTCCAGTATCTCTTCCTCAATCTTCAATCAAATTCCACACGATATTGTTATCACTACCTTCCCTGTTTCCAACTGTCCGAAACCCATTATTTGTAGTCGGAATCTTTCTACTGCAGAACTATTTCACCACCTCCACCTTTTGGGTTCACAAATTCATAAAGAAAGACTAGCTTAGTCGTAACAGAAAACCTGTTGCGATTTTCTTTTCGTTTAATTTAAAGAAAACGCTTGCATATTGTTTTACTACATGCTATACTGATATAGAAATTTATTGATTGGAGAATCATTATGAGAAAAACACCAGCTCACACTGAGAAAAAAATGGTCTACAGCATCCGTTCCCTCAAAAATGGAACTGGTTCTGTCCTTATCGGAGCAAGCCTTGTCCTACTTGCTATGGCTACACCAACTATCTCAGCCAAGGAAAATACTACAACCACTAACGAAAGTAATAGTGAAACTACTACTGCCCTTACTCAACCTCTTACTGATGCAACAAACATCGCTGGCAAGAACGAAAGCGATTTTTCTTCACCTAACAATGCAAACGCTTCCCTAGAGAAAAAAGAAGAAAAACCTGCAACAGAGCCAACAACTCCTGTTGCAAGCCCAGCCGATTCAACACCACAAACCGGGCAAGATCGTTCAAGTGAACCAACTACTTCTACGAGTCCAGTAACGACTGAAACTAAGGCAGAAGAGCCAATCGAAGATAACTACTTCCGTATCCACGTCAAAAAACTTCCTGAAGAAAACAAGGATGCTCAAGGACTCTGGACTTGGGACGATGTTGAAAAACCTTCTGAAAACTGGCCTAACGGAGCCTTGTCCTTTAAAGATGCCAAAAAAGATGACTATGGCTACTACCTAGATGTCAAATTAAAGGGAGAACAAGCCAAGAAAATTAGCTTCCTCATCAATAATACAGCTGGGAAAAATCTAACCGGCGATAAATCGGTAGAAAAACTGGCACCAAAGATGAATGAGGCTTGGTTGGACCAAGATCACAAGGTTTTCTCTTACGAGCCACAACCTGCAGGAACTATTCGTGTCAACTACTACCGCACAGATGGCAACTATGACAAGAAATCTCTCTGGTACTGGGGAGATGTGAAGGAGCCAAGTAGTGGTCAATGGCCTAACGGAACAGACTTTACGGCCACAGGTAAATACGGTCGCTATATCGATATCCCACTCAAAGATGCAGCTAAAGACCTTGGATTTTTATTACTAGACAGAAGCAAGCAAGGAGATGACGTGAAAATCCGTAAAGAAGATTATAAGTTCACCGATTTGAAAAATCATAGCCAAATTTTTCTAAAAGACGATGACGAATCGATTTACACAAATCCATACTATGTTCATGATATCCGTATGACAGGTGCCCAACACGTAGGAACTTCTAGCATTGAAAGTAGTTTTTCAACACTTGTCGGTGCTAAAAAAGAGGATATCCTCAAACACTCCAACATCACTAATCACTTAGGAAACAAAGTAACTATTACCGATGTTGCAATCGATGAAGCTGGTAAAAAAGTGACCTACAGCGGAGATTTCTCTGACACAAAACATCCCTATACTGTTAGCTACAATTCCGACCACTTCACTACCAAAACAAGCTGGCGCCTTAAAGATGAGACATACAGTTATGATGGCAAACTTGGAGCTGACCTAAAAGAAGAAGGAAAACAAGTTGATTTGACCCTTTGGTCACCAAGTGCTGATAAGGTTTCTGTCGTTGTCTACGACAAGAATGACCCTGAAAAAGTGGTTGGAACTGTCGCTCTTGAAAAAGGGGAAAGAGGAACCTGGAAACAAACTTTGGATGCAAACTCTGGTCTCGGTATCAGCAATTATACTGGCTACTATTATCAATACCAAATCGAACGTCAAGGTAAAACTGTTCTTGCACTCGATCCTTACGCTAAATCCCTCGCTGCTTGGAATAGTGACGATGCCAAGATTGACGATGCCCATAAAGTGGCTAAAGCCGCCTTTGTAAATCCAGCTAAACTAGGACCTCAAGACTTGACTTATGGTAAGATTCACAATTTCAAGACTCGTGAAGATGCCGTTATCTACGAAGCTCATGTGCGCGACTTCACTTCAGATCCTGCCATTGCAAAAGACTTGACCAAACCATTTGGTACCTTTGAAGCCTTTATCGAAAAACTAGACTACCTCAAAGACTTGGGTGTAACCCACATCCAGCTCCTTCCAGTCTTGTCTTACTACTTTGTCAATGAATTGAAGAACCATGAACGCTTGTCTGACTATGCTTCAAGCAACAGCAATTACAACTGGGGATATGACCCTCAAAATTACTTCTCCTTGACTGGTATGTACTCAAGCGATCCTAAGAATCCAGAAAAACGAATCGCAGAATTTAAAAACCTCATCAACGAAATCCACAAACGTGGCATGGGAGCTATCCTGGATGTAGTTTATAACCATACAGCCAAAGTCGATATCTTTGAAGATTTAGAGCCAAACTACTACCACTTTATGGATGCTGATGGGACACCTCGAACTAGCTTTGGTGGTGGACGCTTGGGGACAACCCACCATATGACCAAACGTCTCCTAGTTGACTCTATCAAATATCTAGTTGATACCTACAAAGTGGATGGATTCCGCTTCGATATGATGGGAGACCATGATGCCGCTTCTATCGAAGAAGCTTACAAGGCTGCACGCGCCCTCAATCCAAATCTTATCATGCTTGGTGAAGGTTGGAGAACCTATGCTGGTGATGAAAATATGCCTACTAAAGCTGCTGACCAAGATTGGATGAAACATACCGATACTGTCGCTGTCTTTTCAGATGACATCCGTAACAACCTCAAATCTGGTTATCCAAATGAAGGTCAACCTGCCTTTATCACAGGTGGCAAACGTGACATCAACACTATCTTCAAAAATCTGATTGCTCAACCAACCAACTTTGAAGCAGACAGCCCTGGAGATGTCATCCAATACATCGCAGCCCATGATAACTTGACCCTCTTTGACATCATTGCCCAGTCTATTAAAAAAGACCCAAGCAAGGCTGAGAACTATGCTGAAATCCATCGTCGTTTGCGACTTGGAAACCTCATGGTCTTGACAGCTCAAGGAACTCCATTTATCCACTCTGGTCAGGAATACGGACGTACCAAACAATTCCGTGACCCAGCCTACAAGACTCCAGTAGCAGAGGATAAGGTTCCAAACAAATCTCACTTGTTGCGTGATAAGGACGGCAATCCATTTGACTATCCTTACTTCATCCATGACTCTTACGATTCTAGCGATGCAGTTAACAAGTTTGACTGGACTAAGGCTACAGATGGTAAAGCTTATCCTGAAAATGTCAAGAGCCGTGACTATATGAAAGGGTTGATTGCCCTTCGTCAATCTACAGATGCCTTCCGACTTAAGAGTCTTCAAGATATCAAAGACCGTGTCCAACTCATCACTGTCCCAGGTCAAAATGGTGTGGCAAAAGAGGACGTAGTGATTGGCTACCAAATCACTGCTCCAAATGGGGATATCTACGCAGTCTTTGTCAATGCGGATGAAAAAGCTCGCGAATTTAATTTGGGAACTGCCTTTGCCCACCTCAGAAATGCTGAAGTTTTAGCAGATGAAAACCAAGCAGGACCAGTCGGAATTGCCAACCCGAAAGGACTTGAATGGACTGAAAAAGGCTTGAAATTAAATGCCCTTACAGCTACTGTTCTTCGAGTCTCTCAAGGCGGTGCCATTGTTGCCCCAACTATGGAAGAAAAACCAGAATTTGACCTTTCTAGCTTGAATGTCGAACAAGAACAAGGTCAAGCCCAAAACCTAGCAGCAAATCCTGAAACCCAAGAAACTGCTACAGAGACTCTCTCTCAAAAACTCCTTCCAAACACAGGAACTGAGAGCAAATCTCTTCTTACTCTTGCAGGAATTAGTCTCCTTGCTCTCCTAGGTCTCGGGTTCTTACTGAAAAACAAAAAAGAGAACTAATCTAGCCCTCCTATAGAACAATCCCCCAAGCCTTGACGCTCGGGGGATTGATTTTTGTACAACATTTGTCGTCATAATAAACTTGAGTAGTTTTTTATTTAGCCTCTTTCATGGCAAAGTAAGCCCGTACTTTTGGAGCCACTTGTGTGCCGAAGAGTTCAATAGCTCTTAGAACCTGGTCATGAGGCATGGAACCAAGCGGTAGATGGAGCATGAAGCGGTCCAACCCTAGATCTTCAATCATGCGAATCAATTTTTCTGCCACCTGATCTGGATTGCCCACAAACATAGCACCATTTGGCCCAACTTGCTCCAAATATTGCTCATAGGTCAACTCCTGCCAGTGTGGACGGTCTTTGGAAATAGCATCCACCACTTGCTTGGTCGGATGGAAATATTCTTTCACAGCCTGCTCGCCATCTTCAGCAATCCATCCCCAAGAATGAGCTCCAACCTTTAGTTCCTGACTAGCATAGCCTGCTTCGCTCCCAATCTCACGATAAGCCTGAATCAACTTTTTAAAATAACGCGGATTACCACCAATAATAGCATAGACAATAGGCAGCCCCGCCTGAGCAATCTTCACAGTTGATTCGACATGACCACCTGTCGCTATCCACAAGGGTAATTTGTCCTGAACTGGACGAGGATAAACTTCCTTGCCAGATATTGTTTGAGTCAATCGCCCTTTCCAGTCTAGCATTGTCTTTTCATTGACTAACTGGAGCAAGTCTAATTTCTCATCAAAAAGGGCTTCGTAGTCTTTCAAATCATATCCAAACAAGGGAAAAGATTCCGTGAAAGAACCCCTT
This sequence comes from uncultured Streptococcus sp., assembly GCA_963545095.1. Lineage (GTDB taxonomy): Bacteria > Bacillota > Bacilli > Lactobacillales > Streptococcaceae > Streptococcus. The sequence goes on along the minus strand of CAUUIG010000008.1, from coordinate 913 downwards.
CCAGCCATAATCTCCGCTCGCCCATTTGACAAAGCATCGATAGTGGCATATTGTTGGAACAAACGAATGGGGGCCATACTTGAGAGAATGCTGACTGCACTGGTCAAACGGATTTTCTTGGTATTAACTGCCCCAGCGGCCAGAACAATCTCTGGGGCTGATACTGCAAAATCCGCTCGATGATGTTCCCCAATCCCATATACGTCCAAACCAACCTTGTCAGCCAGTTCAATCTCTGCCACTAACTGACGAATGCGTTCGGCATGACTGTAAGTTTGCCCCGTCCCTTCAAGCTCCGTTGTTTCCCCAAATGTTGAAATTCCCAATTCTACCATATCCATTCTCCCTATCTACTCTGTCCTTCAATTTGAAAAATTATTCTAACACGAAACTTGAGTACAAGCAACCGATTTGCTCACAAGAAAAAGCCTAGATAACTAGACTTTTTTAGCTTATTCTACCGTTACTGACTTAGCAAGGTTACGTGGTTTATCCACATCAAGCCCACGGTGTAGAGTTGCAAAGTAAGCGACCAATTGCGTTGGTACGACCATTGAAATTGGTGAGAGGTATGGATGTACGGTCGTAAGGACGATATCGTCTGTATCTTTGGCAACATTCTCTTCTGCGATAGTGAGAACTTTGGCACCACGGGCTGCCACCTCTTGGATATTTCCACGAGTGTGGTTAGCAAGAACTGGGTCTGACAAAAGAGCCAAAACAGGCGTTCCTTCTTCAATCAAAGCAATAGTCCCGTGTTTGAGTTCTCCTGCCGCAAAGCCTTCACACTGGATGTAAGAAATCTCTTTAAGTTTGAGACTTGCTTCCATGGCAACGTAGTAATCTTGACCACGTCCAATGTAAAAGGCGTTGCGAGTTGTTTCAAGGAGCTCACGAACCTTGGCTTCAATGT